>NZ_JBHRWI010000041.1:0-18424 GCF_042647905.1 Amycolatopsis halotolerans | reverse complement strand
CTCGTCCTCACCCACCACGAACACCACGGACGCTACTGAGAAAACCTCATTGGGGCGCTGGCGACTCAGGTCAGCAGCGGAGTGAGCAGCGTGCGCTGGTCCTTCGGCACGTATTCCGCGTAGTTGTCATACAGCGCTTGACGCGCCAGCCGCGCCGCCGACTCCCCGTCGGCGGCGCGGATCGCGTTCAGCACCTCTTCGTGATGCCGCAGCCACGAGCGCATCAGCGTGCCGCGGTCGTTGGCGTGGCTGAGTTTGTCCTCGATCAATTCCAGGACGACGCCGCGGACCACTTCGCCGCTGACGACCAGAAGCGGATTCCGTGACACTTGGGCAATCACGTCGTGGAATGCGACGTCCGCACGACTGAATTCCGCGTATCCGTCCGCTGTCGCCATTCCTTCCAACGCGGTGTCGAGCGCGGTCAAATCCTCGGCGGTGCGCAGTTCCGCGGCCAGCAGGTGCGACGATCCGTCCAGCACCATCCGGAATTGCAGCAGTTCCGCCAGCCCGACGTGTTCCGCCCGCGCCAGCCGGTGCATCGACCGGTGCAGGGCGCCCGGCGACGCGGCCAGCACCTCGGGCCCGCGCGGATCGCCTGGTCGCGACCGGATCAGTTCGGCGGCCTGCAGCACTCGCAGCGCCTCGCGCACGGTCGAGCGGCCGACGCCGAACTGCGTCATCAGCTCCCGTTCCCCGGACAGCCGGTCACCGGGTTTGAGGCGGCCGCTCACCACGGCCTCCTCGATCTGCTCGACGATCCGCTCGTAGGCGCGGACCGGAGCCACCGGTTCGAACTTCATCTTGACCTCGGTGTCTGCCGGATGCGAGTCTGCTGTCAGGGTTACTGGTCTGACCAGTGTACTGAGTCGGAGGCGGCGTGGGCTTATCATCGCGACAGCTAGCTCGCGACGCCGACTGGGTGCGGGTATCCCGCAGGGCACAGGAGGCGGAATGAAAGCCCGGAGCACTGCCGCGGCACTGGCGCTGCTGCTCGTGACGTCCGGCTGCTCGGCAGGCTCCAGCGCGAGTGTTTCCCCAGGTCCAGACACACTTTCCGTCGGCTACACAGCGGAGCCGGCGAACTTCGACTTCACCCGTTCCGACGGCGTGGCCATCCCGCAGGCGCTGCTCTACAACGTCTACGAGGGCCTGGTGAAGCTCGATCCGCAGGGCCGGATCGTGCCGCTGCTCGCGAAGTCCTGGACGATCAGCCCGGACCGCAAGACGTACGACTTCCAGCTGCAGCAGGGCGTGAAGTTCAGCAACGGAGCGCCGTTCACCGCCGCCGACGTCCAGTTTTCGCTGATGCGGGTGAAGACGGACTGGACGATCTCGCTTAAATCGGCGATGGACGTCGTGGACCACGTCGAGGTCGTCGCGCCGGATCACGCTCGCGTGGTGCTGTCGAAGCCCAGCAACGGCTGGCTGTTCAGCCTCACCAGCAGGCTCGGCGCGATGTTCAGCCCGACCGGCGTCGCGGATCTGGCGAACCATCCGGTCGGCACCGGTCCGTACGAGGTGGCTTCGCGCCGGCGCGGCGATTCCATTGTGCTGCGCGAGAATCCGCAGTACTGGGGCCGGAAACCGGCTTATCGCACGGTGGTGCTCAAGTACTTCGCCGATCCGACCGCGCTCAACAACGCCTTGCTGTCCAACGGAATCGACGTGATCTCCAACCTCACGTCGGCCGATTCGATCCCGCAGTTCCAGGGCGACGACCGGTTCACCGTGCAGCAGGGCACCACGAACAGCGAGGTCACGCTGGCGTTCAACGGCCGTCGGGCGCCGCTGAACGACGTGCGCGTCCGGCGTGCGCTCACTTATGCGATCGACCGGAAAGCCGTGCTGGACCTGGTCTTCAGCGGTCGCGGCACGCTCATCGGCAGCATGGTTCCGCCCACCGACCCGTGGTACGAGGACCTGTCGAAGGTCTATTCCTACGACCCGGCGAAGGCGAAGCAGCTGCTCACCGAGGCGGGCGTGCACGATCTCAAGCTGCGGCTGCGGATTCCGAACCTGCCGTACGCGGTGTCGGCGGCGCAGGTGGTGCAGTCGCAGCTGGCGGACGTCGGCGTCACCGCGACGATCGAGCCGCTCGACTTCCCCGCGGTGTGGCTCAAGCAGGTCTTCACCGACCACGACTACGACCTGTCGATCATCCAGCACGTCGAAGCCCGCGACATCTCCACGTTCGGAAAACCCAAGTACTACTGGGGTTACGACAACAAACACGTGCAGCAACTGCTCGCGGCGGCGGACAGCGGCACGCCGCAGGAGCAGGTGAGCGACATGAAGGAGGTCGCGCGGCAGCTGAACACCGACGCGGCCGCGGACTGGCTGTTCCTGTTCCCAAACGTCGTGGTCGCCAAGAAGAAGGTGACTGGACTCGCGCGGAACCAGGTCAGCGAGTCGTTCGACCTGACGGCGGTGAGGCCGGCATGACCGCGCGCGTGCTGCGGCGGGTGGCCGTGTTCGCGGCGAGCCTGTTCGTGGCGTCCATCGTGGTGTTCCTGTTCATGGCGGTGCTGCCGGGCGACCCCGCGCAGGTCGCTTTGGGTGTCAACGCGACGCCGGAACTGCTCGCGAAGACCCGCGCCGAATTCGGCATCGACCGGCCGCTGGTCGAGCAGTACCTGAGCTGGGTGGGTGGAGTGCTGCACGGCGACTTCGGCCGGTCGTACGTCACGCGCGAGGCGATCAGCCCGCAGCTGGTGGACCGGCTCGGCGTCACGTTGTGGCTGGTCGGTGCGGGAATGATCGTGGCGCTGGTGATCGCGTTGCCCGCTGGCGCGTTCGCCGCGGTGCGGCATCGGAAGGCCAGCGGTGTCGCGGTTTCCGGGCTGTCGCAGGTCGGTGTCGCGATCCCGGCGTTCCTCGCGGGCATCATCCTGGTGCAGATTTTCGCCGTACAGCTGCGCTGGCTGCCGAGCGGCGGATGGACGCCGCCGGACCAGGACGCGGGCGAGTTCCTGCGCGGACTGATCCTCCCGGCGTTGTCACTCGGCCTGGTGCAGGGCGCGGTGCTCACGCGATACGTCCGCTCGGCCGTGCTCGACACGCTCGGCCAGGACTATCTGCGCACCGCCCGGTCCAAAGGCTTATTGCCTGGTCAGGCGCTGTTCCGGCACGGGCTGCGCAACGCGTCCGTCCCGGTGGTCACCGTGCTCGGCCTGCAGCTGACGACGCTGCTGATCGGCGCGGTCGTGGTGGAGCGCGTGTTCGTGCTGCCCGGTCTCGGCAGCATGCTGCTGGACGCGGTCGCGCAGCGCGATCTGCTGACGGTGCAAGGGATCGTGCTGGTGCTGGTGGCCGGGGTGCTGCTGGTGAACTTCGTGGTCGACGTGCTGTATTCGGTGCTCGACCCGAGACTGCGGGGGTCCTGATGCGCCGCAACGGAAATCTCCTGCTCGGCGGGATCCTGGTCGCGCTTGTCGTACTGGCCGCGCTGGTGTCGTTCGTCTGGACGCCGTACGACCCGGTGCAGGTCAACGCGGCGGACCGGCTGCTGGGCTTCTCGGCCGAGCATCTGTTCGGCACGGACAAATTCGGCCGCGACGTCTTCAGCCAGATCCTCGTCGGCGCGCGGACCACGCTGTACGTCGGCGTGGTCGCGGTCGGCATCGCGGCGGTCATCGGCACGCCGCTGGGCGTGCTGGCGGCGATGGCGCCCCGGTGGCTCGGCGAGTTGGTGATGCGGGTGAACGACCTGGTCCTCGCGTTTCCCGCGCTGCTGCTGGCGATCATGTTCGGCGCGGTCTTCGGCGCGGACACGCTCACCGCGATGGTCGCCATCGGCATCGCGACCATCCCGTCGTTCGCCCGGATCGCGCGGTCCGGGTCGCTGCAGGTGATGAGCAGCGAATACGTGCTCGCCGCCCGGGCCGGCGGCCGGTCGCGGACGCGGATCGCCTGGTCGCACGTGCTGCCGAACATCGGCGGGTTGCTGATCGTGCAGGCCTCGGTGTCGTTCGCGATCGCGGTGCTGGCCGAGGCGGCGCTGTCGTTCCTCGGCTTCGGCACGCGGCCGCCGACGCCGTCGTGGGGCCGGATGCTGCAGGAATCCCAGGAATTGCTCACCGCGCATCCGCGGCTCGCGCTGGTTCCGGGCGTCGCGATCGCGGTGGCCGTGCTCGGATTCAACCTCCTCGGCGACGGTCTGCGCGACCGTCTCGACCCCCGATTGGCGGCGCGGGTATGACGCTGACGGTGGAAAACCTGCAGGTCGCGGACCTCGTGCGCGAGGTTTCGTTCGAGCTGGGTGCGGGCGAGCGGGTCGGGTTGATCGGCGAATCCGGGTCCGGGAAATCGCTCACCGCGCTGTCCGTGCTGGGCCTGCTTCCGGAAGAACTGTCGGCCACCGGCTCGGTGCGGCTGGACGGCCAGGAGTTGCTCGGCGCGTCGGAAAAGGAGCTGTCCCGGTTGCGCGGCAACGGGATGGCGATGGTGTTCCAGGAGCCGATGACCGCGCTGAACCCGGCGATGCGGATCGGACGGCAGGTCACCGAGCCGTTCCGGGTGCACGGCCGTCGCGGGCGTCCGGCGGAGGAACTGCTGGCCGCGGTCGGCTTGCCGGGCGTCGCGCGGGCGTATCCGCATCAGCTGTCCGGCGGGCAGCGGCAGCGGGTGGTGCTGGCGATCGCGCTGGCCAACGACCCGGCGCTGCTGATCTGCGACGAGCCGACCACCGCGCTGGACGTCACCGTGCAGGCGCAGATCCTCGGCCTGATTCGCGAGCGATTGTCGGCGGAGAGCTCGCTGCTGTTCATCACGCACGACCTGGCGGTGGTGGCGCAGATGTGCGACCGGGTGCTGGTGATGCTCGACGGGTCCATTGTGGAGCATGGCTCGACGCGGGAGGTGCTGACCGCGCCGAAGCATGCCTATACCCAGCGGTTGCTCGCCGCCTCTGATCTGGAGGGTGCGCGATGATCTCCGTACGGGACTTGGAGCGGCGGTATACGCGGCGGGACGTGCATGCGTTGCGTGGCTTGAGTTTCGATGTTTCCGCTGGTGAGCGGTTTGGAATCGTCGGCGAATCCGGGTCAGGGAAGTCCACCCTGGTCCGGCTGCTGGCCGCGCTGGACCGGCCGACCGCGGGCACGGTGTCGTTCCAGGGGAAGCGGATCGACTCGTTGCCTGAGCGGAAGCTGCGGTTCCTCCGCCGGGAAATGCAGATCGTGTTCCAGGATCCGATGGGCTCGCTCGACCCGCGGATGCGTGTGCGGGACATCGTCTCCGAACCGCTCGGCCGACGGTCGCCGGAGCGGGTGGCGGAGCTGCTGGCCGCCGTCGGACTGCCCGAGGACGCGGCGATGCGGTATCCGCACCAGTTCTCCGGCGGGCAGCGGCAGCGGATCTCGATCGCCCGCGCGCTCGCGCCGAACCCGAGCGTGCTGATCGCGGACGAACCGGTGAGCGCGCTGGACGTTTCGGTGCGCGCGCAGATCCTGGACCTGCTGGCCCGGCTGGTCGACGAGTTCTCGCTGACGTTGATTTTCGTTTCGCACGACCTCGGCGTGGTGCGGCACGTGTGCGATCGCGTCGCGGTGATGCGGCGCGGCGAGATCGTGGAAATCGGTGCGGTGGAGAAGGTTTACGCCGAACCGGAGCACGAGTACACCCGGGAACTGCTGGCCGCCGCGCCGAATCTGCGGACCGAGCTGGCCCGGTTGAAGGGAGAAACGGATGCCTGACTACCCGGACGGCTTGCCGATCGGTCCCGGCTGGGTGTCCACAGTGGATATCGCGGATGTCGTGTTTCCCTATGACGGCAGCGTGATCGGCACGGCTCCGGCCGGCACTGCTGCGCTGGCTTCGCGGGCCATCGATGAAGCAGTAGCAGTGGCTCGCGAAGTTGCTTCGCTGCCTTCGCGCACTCGCCGGACTCTGCTGAACGACGTGGCTTCAGCGGTGCGCGAGCGTCGAGTGGAGTTTGAGCAGCTTCTCGTGCTGGAAACTGGGAAACCGCTGGTCGATTGTCAGGTAGAGGTCGCGCGGACGATCGTTACCTGGGAAGCCGCGGCCGAGGAAGTGTCGCGGCTGCACGGCGAAACTGTGCCGCTGGACCTGCTGCCGTCCGGGGACGGGCTGGTCGGGTTCTGGAAGCGCAAGCCGATCGGCGTGGTGGTCGGGATCGCCGGGTTCAATTACCCGCTGCTGCTGGCGTCGCACAAGATCGCGCCCGCGATCGCCGCTGGCTGTCCGGTGGTGGTGAAGCCCGCGCCGCAAACCCCGCTGGCGACGCTGTGGCTGGTGCACCTGGTCCGCTCGCTGACCGATCTTCCCGCGATGGTTCAGCTGCTCACCGGAGACGCTTCGGTCGGATCAGCGCTGGTCAGGGATCGGCGGATCGGTGCGGTGTCGTTCACCGGCTCGGCCGCCGTCGGTCATCAGATCGCCCGGGACGCCGCGCCGACGAAGACCCTGCTGGAGCTGGGCTCGAACGCCGCACTGGTGGTCGCCGAGGACGCTGACCTCGATGCTGCCGCCGATGCCGTGCTGCGCGGCGGGTTCTACGCGTCCGGTCAGGCCTGCATTTCCGTACAGCGCGTGCTGGCCGTGTCTTCGGTGGCCGCGGAGTTCACCGACAAGGTGCTCGCGCGGCTCGGCGAAGTGACCGTTGGTGATCCGCGTTCTCCCGACATCCGTGTATCGGCGCTGATCGATGCACGCTCGACCGCCCGGGTCGCCGAATGGGTCGACAAAGCGATCGCGGCAGGAGCACGGCTGCTTGCTGGCGGTTCGGTGCGCGACGGCGTGCTGGAGCCGACGGTGCTCGCGGACGTCCCGGACGGCGTCGAATGCTGGGACGAGGAGATCTTCGGCCCGGTCGTCTGCCTGCGCACGGTGTCCGATGTGGACGAAGCGTTCGCCGCGGTCAACGCGTCGCGGTACGGCTTGCACGCGAGTGTGTACAGCCGCTCGCTGAAGACCGCGTTCCGCGCGCTGGACGAGCTGGAGGTCGGCGGGGTAGTGGTGAACGAGGTGCCGGGGTTCCGGTCCGACACGATGCCGTATGGCGGGGTCAAGGACTCCGGGATCGGCCGCGAGGGGCCGCGATTCGCCGTCGAAGAGCTGACCGTGACCAGGATGGCGGTGCTGCGCCCGTGAACTACGCCGGACTGTTCCGCATGGACGGCCGCCGCGCCGTCGTGCTCGGCGCGGGCAGCGGGATCGGCCGCGAGGCCGCCCGAGCTCTTGCCGCACACGGCGCGTCGGTGATCTGCGCGGACCGAGACGTCGCTGCCGCCCGGGAGACCGGCGTCGGCGAGGCGTACGAGATCGACCTGCTCGCGCCCGGTGCCATCGCTGCCGCCGCCACCGACCTGGGCCCGCTGGACGCCGTCGTGCTGACCGCGGCCACGAACGTCCGGAAACGCCTGCTGGACTACACGCGCGAAGAGTTCGACCGCGTGGTGGAGCTGAACCTGGGCGTCGCCTTCGAGGTGCTGCGCGCGTTCGGCGCACCGATGGTCGAGCAGGGCCGGGGAAGCATCATCGGCTTCTCCTCGATCCGCGGCACCACCGTCGAACCCGGCCAAGGCCCGTACGCAGCAACGAAAGGCGGCCTTGTGCAGCTCTTCCGCACTGCGGCCGCTGAGTTCGGACCGTCCGGCGTACGCGTCAACGCCATCGCCCCTGGCGTTGTAGAGACGCCTTTGACCGCACAAATCAAAGCGCGCCCCGACTGGTACGACGCCTATGCCCAGAAGGGCGCTCTCGGCCGCTGGGCGCGCGCGGACGAACTGGCCGGCGCCGTCGTGTACCTCGCTTCGGACGCTTCAACCTTCGTCACCGGCTCAGTGCTGGCTGTTGACGGCGGCTGGACCGCAGTCGACGGCCGCTTTGACCCACCCGCTTCGTGAATCGGAGGTTCCACTAGTGACCGAACTGGCCGACCTGACGGCTAACGAGCTGGTAGCCGGGTACCGCGCGCAGACGTTCTCGCCGGTCGAAGTCACCGAAGCGGTCCTCGCGCGCATCGATGCCCGCGAACCCGAGCTGCACGCTCTGTACGCGTACGACGCAGCTTCAGCGCGCGAAGCAGCGAAGGCGTCCGAAGCACGCTGGCACGCTGGCGAACCCTCCGGTGCCATCGACGGCGTACCGTTGACACTGAAGGAAAACATCGCCTCCTACGGCGTCCCCACACCGCTAGGCACTGCCGCTACTTCCTTAACACCCGCAGCCGCTGACGCCCCCGCCGCAGCCCGCGTACGCGAGTCAGGCGCAGTACTGCTGGCAAAGACGACCATGCCCGACTACGGCATGCTCACCTCAGGCCTTTCAAGCTTCCACGCCGGTTCGCGCAACCCGTGGGACGTCACGCGCACTCCCGGCGGTTCCAGCGCAGGAGCCGCCTCCGCAGCCGCCGCAGGCTACGGCCCCTTGCACGTAGGCACCGACATCGGCGGCTCGATCCGCCTCCCCGCCGGTTGGTGCGGCCTAGTCGGCCTGAAACCCAGCTTCGGCCGCGTACCAGTCGATCCGCCCTTCCTCGGCCGCGTCGCCGGACCCCTGACCAGGACCGTCGCCGACACCGCCCTGCTGATGAGCGTCCTGGCCCAACCCGATCCGCGGGACCACCTCAGCCTGCCGCCAGCGTCGATCGACTGGCTCTCCCTGAGCAGTTCGCTAGATGGCCTGCGCATCGGCCTGCAACTGGACCCCGGCGTCGGCCTCCCCGTCACTTCGGAGATCGCCGACGCAGTCACCGCCGCCGCCGCTCTGTTCTCGTCCGCAGGCGCGATCGTGGAGCCTGTCGCCCCGTTCCTGACTCGCGACCACCTGGACGGCCTGGACATCTTCTGGCGAGTCCGCGCCTGGTCGGACATGGCCGCGCTGACGGAAGACCAACGCGCCCAAGTCCTGCCGTACATCGCGGATTGGGCGGCCGGGGGCGCGAGCGCGTCCGGTGTGGACACTTACCGCGGTTTCGCCGCCATCGACGCGATCAGCGTGGCCGCCCTGCGCGCGACCGAACCGTACGACGTGGTCCTGTCGCCGACCTGCCCCGTGCTGCCGCCGCCTGCGGACTGGCCGTCCCCGACGAACGACCCGACGCGGCCGTTCGAGCACATCGCTTTCACCGTGCCGTACAACATGTCCGGCCAGCCCGCGGTATCTCTGAACTGCGGTTATACCCCGGAGGGTTTGCCGATCGGCCTGCAGATCACGGGACGCCGGTTCGCGGACCTGGAGGTCCTGCGGGTCGCGGCGGAGTTCGAGAAGCTGCGTGGGGAGCAGCTTCCTTGGCCGGTCAGCTGAGCAGGTTTCCGCTCAGCGCTTCGCCTGCTCTTCAAGCTTGCTCAACCAGGCGTCGAAATGAGGGCATCGGCTCTTCAGGCCAGCCACCCCGAGTTCGGCGATCGCCAACGGGCCTTCGATCACTTTCTGGTAGCCGGCGCAATAGCGAAGGAGGCGTTTGGAAGGTGCCGTCTTCGCTCCTCCGTTGACCAGTTCCGGGCCTCCGGCGGCATCGCAGTCGGCGCGGAGCTGCTCGGCCAGGTGCGGTTCGCCTCTCAGTTCGCTCAGCTGCTCAGCGGCCGCGAACACCCAGGATTCGAGTTCGTGCAAGACCAGATGCGGGAGAAACCGCCGGTCCGGGACGGCCGCCGCGATCTCGCGTTCAACGTGCTCGACCTGCCTCCCGGCCGGGCCTGCCGGAAGGTCGGAAACTCCCGGTGCGTCGGCGGGGAAGCCGTAGAAGTCGAAGATCGTGGTCAAGGCGGTGAGCGACTTCTGTCCGAGCAAGTACTGGATCTCCCGGTGAATCTTCGCCCAGGAAGAAACGCCGCCGCGGTGCGTGACGGACGAGGTCTGTGTTCGTACGACCGACACGGTGACAGTGGCCCAGCCAGCCTCGCGTAAGTGATCGACCAGAAGCTCCTGCGCGACTGTCAGTTCCGACTGCCCTTCGACCAGTAAGTGAAGGCGGTTGGGATCAGTCATTCAGGACGCTGCCCCTCGAGCCGGGCTGTCCGCCGATGAGGTTCTTCTCCCACAGTTCGCCAAGCGAGTAGTCCTCGAGCCACGTGCGCAGCGCTTCGGGGTTCGGCTTCGCGAAGGAAGAACTGCCGTCGTGTTGTTCGACCACGATGAGGTCGTCGACGGTGAACTGATTCATGAGCGTCACCGATTGGGTCGCGATCAGCACCTGGCTTTGTGCCGCAGCGCGGCGAAGCATGTCCGCCAGCACGACAATCGCGTAGGGGTGCAGACCCAGCTCCGGTTCGTCCAGGACGACCAGTCCGGGCAGCTGCGGCTGCATCAGCAAGGTGGCCAGGCAGACGAATCGCAATGTTCCGTCGGACATCTGCTCGGCGGAAAAGATCCCGTCGAGTTCTTTGTGGACCCAGCGGAGCCGGACCCGGTCGGTTCCGTATTCGTCGTCGAGAACGAAATCCTTGAAAAACGGGGCGACCAGCCGGATCGTACTGGTGATGCGACGGTAAGCCGCTTTGTCCTCCGGCCGTTCGCTCCGCCGCAGCCTCAGCAGAACGGGCGCGAGGTTGGCGGCGTCGTCCCGGAGAGCGAGGTTGTCCGCGGTCGGGGCTTGACGCTTGACTGGCGCGTCCCGGCTCGTGTCGTCGAAGTGATAGACCCGGCAGCCCTTGAGCACGGTGTGAATGAGTTCCGCGGCCTCGTCGTGGTCGTCTACAGCTTGGTCGAGTCGCGACTCGCGATGCCCCTGGCCGAGTGCGTGCCGGTACGGCGATTCGGGAGTGGTCCTGCTGATCTCCTCCAGATCGAAGATCAGCTCGTCGTTGGCCGCGGGGGCCAGGCGAATGCGATAGTTCGCCGGCGACATGTCGAGATCCAGTTCGATGCCGGACAGGGCAGTTCCTTTGTAGCCCATTTCGGCGGCCCCGCCATTGAGCCCGACATGCAGCCCGAGATCGCCGTCGACAATGCTGCTCAACAAGCCGAGCGCCTGGATGAAGTTGCTCTTGCCCGCGCCGTTCGCGCCGACCAGCACGTTCAGGCTGCCGAGAGGCACACGTGCCGAACGGATCGAGGTGAACCCCTCGATGGTGATCGCGTTGAGCGAGTGCCGAGCCATGCGCACACTGTACGGCCGCGCCCCGGTGACCGGCCGCGTTACTTCGCCCCGATCGCCTCCGCCAACGCCAGCACCCGCCGTGCGTTCTCGACATGCAGGTTCTCAATCATCCGCCCATCCACAGTCACCACTCCGCGTCCCTCGGCCGCAGCCTCCTCGAACGCCGCGATGATCCGCTGAGACCGGTCGATCTCCTCCTCCGAAGGCGCGAAGACCCGGTTGCAAGGCTCCACCTGCGAAGGATGGATCAACGTCTTCCCGTCGAACCCGTACTGCCGCCCCTGCAAGCATTCCGCCTCGAACCCGGCCGCGTCCTTGACGTCGTTGTAGACCCCGTCCAGGATCACCTTCCCGGTCGCGCGAGCAGCGAGCAGACACAGCGAAAGCCCGCCCAGCAACGGTCCCCGGCCCGGCACGAACTCCGCGTGCAGTTCCTTCGCCAGGTCGTTCGTGCCCATCACCAGCACGGTCAACCGTTCCGACGCGCCCGCGATCTCCGCGGCGTGCAGCATCGCGATCGGCGTCTCGACCATCGCCCAGATCTTCGTGTGTTCCGGCGCTCCGCCAAGCTCCAGCGCGCGCTCGATGTTGTGCACCTCAGCCGCCGAGTTCACCTTCGGCACCACCACGGCTGCGGGACCGGCGGCAGCCGCGGCGCGCAGGTCGGCGTCGTGCCATTCGGTGTCCAGGCCGTTGACTCGGATGGTCACTTCGCGCGAGCCATAGGTGCCGACAGCAGCGCAGACCCGTTCCCGCGCGGCTTCCTTCGCGTCCGGCGCGACGGCGTCTTCCAAGTCCAGGATCAACGCGTCCGCGGGCAGCGTCTTCGCCTTCTCCAGCGCGCGTTCGTTCGCGCCGGGCATGTACAGCACGGACCGCCGCGGGCGGAGTTCGGTCATGACTGGATCTCCTTCGTCGCGGCGTCGTACGCGGCGGCCAGTTCGGGGTCGTCACCGGCCAGTTCGTCAGCCAGTTCCACGACCACCCGGCACTGTTTGACCGAGGCGTCGTCCTGCATTTTCCCGTCGATCATCACCGCGCCGGTGCCGTCGCCCATCTCGGCGATCACGCGCCGGGCCCACGCCACATCCGCGGGGGACGGCGAGAAAACCTTCTTCGCGATGTCGATCTGCACCGGGTGCAGGCTCCACGCGCCGACGCAGCCGAGCAGGAACGCGTTGCGGAACTGGTCCTCGCACGCCACCACGTCGCGGATGTCGCCGAACGGTCCGTAGTACGGAAGGATTCCGTTCATCGCGCACGCGTCGACCATCCGCGCGACCGTGTAGTGCCACAGATCCTGCTGATACGTCGTGCGGCCCTCGTTGAGGTCGTCGCCGACCGGGTCGGTGCGCACCAGATATCCCGGGTGGCCGCCGCCGACTCGGGTCGTCTTCATCCGGCGGCTCGCGGCCAGGTCAGCCGGGCCCAGTGAGATGCCTTGCATGCGCGGCGAGGCGCCGGCGATCTCCTCGACGTTCGCCACGCCGCTCGCCGTTTCCAGGATCGCGTGCACCAGCAGCGGTTTCGTCAGCCCGGCCCGCGCTTCCAGTTGCGCCAGCAACCGGTCGACGTAGTGAATGTCCTGTGCGCCTTCGACCTTCGGGATCATGATCACGTCGAGCTTGTCGCCGATCTCGGTGACCAGGGTGATCAGGTCGTCGAGCACCCACGGCGAGTCGAGGCTGTTCACCCGCGTCCACAGCTGCGTGCGGCCGAAGTCCGTCGCTTTCGCGATCGACACCAGCCCGGCGCGCGCGGCTTCTTTGCGGTCGGCGCGGACCGCGTCCTCGAGGTTGCCCAGCAGCACGTCGGTCTTCTTCGCGATGTCCGGGACCTTCGCGGCCATCTTTTCGTTGCCCGGATCGAAAAAGTGGATCATGCGCGACGGCCGCACCGGGATCTGCCGCGGCGGCTGCGGCGCTCCTACGGCGAGCGGGGCGAAGAAGTCCTTCGGCGAGCGCATCCTGGTCCTCCCGGCGGGTACTTGACCGACGGGTAACCCTAAACCGGAGACCCGAACCCCCGCTGCGGCGAAGCTCACCCGCCATCCGGGTGACGCCGGTGACCAGGGGAAGTCCACTGTGGAACCCGGTTGATTAGGCCGATCGGAGTAAGGCGTTGCGCCGCCTGCCTCGCCCCCGCGCGGGTGGCGCGCCACCCAGGGGAAGCGCTCCGTGCGCACCACTCACCCCCGGCTCACTCGGTTGGCCGCACGGTCGGGCTGAAGTCGAACGACCGCCTACCGACCGGTCACCGACCGCTGAGCGCCGCCGATCGCACGCGGCCGGGCAACCCGGAGACCTCGCGTCTTTGCCCTGGTACTCAGTTCATGTACCGGTTTTCGCCGGTACTTGAGGAACAGGTGCTTGAAGGAGGCGGACTCGTGGCGGCTACCCCACAGAACACCGAGCGCTCGACGGTCGCCGGCGGTGCGAAGCGCAGCCGGACGACGGCGAGCCGGGTGCTGCCGCCGATCGAGCTCCCCGCGAGCGTCGACGAGCTGGCGCGCAAGGCCGCGGCCCTTCTGGGCTGGAACGGCGTGGTGCTGCCCGCGACGACCCTGCTCGGCCGCAAGGTCAGCATCGTCGCGAAGCTCAAGACCGACGTGCACGCGGAGCGGATCGCGATGGGTGTCGGTCCCGTCGCCGATCGCGCCCTCGTCGACACCTGGACCTGGCCAGAGCTGGCCGCGACCGCACCCGCGCCGGCCGCCGAGATCATCGGCGTCCTCGCGGTCGCCCGGCACTGGCGGACCGCGATGGCCTCCGCGGTGCCCTTTTCGCGCTACGGCGAGGCCGCGATGGTGCTCCCATCGCCTGCCGTGCTGACCGACGACTACGTGACGAACTGCCTGCCGCGCGCCCGCGCCTACGGCCTCGCGGTCGTCACCGCCGACCCGTACGCCACCGCCGACCTCGACCTCGACACCCACCACGACCGGGTGCTGCTGCAGGAGGACCCGGTTTCGCGCTGGGTCAACGAGATGGCCTACGACCTGCTGCTGCGCGAGGACTCCGACGCCCCAGTCCCCGCCGAGGCGGACTGAAGCACCGGCGTCGGTCCGCGCCGCGGCGATAGAGTCGGGTTCATGCGAGTCGTCATTGCTGGCGGACACGGCCAGATCGCCCTGCACCTGGAAAAGCTGCTCGCGCAGCGGCACGACGCGCCAGTCGGCATCGTGCGCAACCCGGATCACGAAGCGGACCTCATCGCCGTCGGTGCCGAGACTGTTGTGCTCGACCTCGAGAAGTCCGATGTAGATGCTGTCGCCAAGGTTCTCGAGGGCGCGGACGCCGCGGTGTTCTCCGCCGGTGCCGGCCCGGGCAGCGGCGAGGGGCGGAAAGACACGGTGGACCGCGGTGCGGCCGTGCTGTTCGCGGATGCCGCGCAGCGCGCTGGCGTCCGCCGGTTCATCCAGGTCGGTTCGATCAACGCGGACAAGGCGGACGACCCCGGCTTCGACCCGGTTTTCGCCGCCTACCTGCGGGCCAAGCGCGCCGCCGAGGAAGACCTCAAGGCCCGCGACCTCGACTGGACGATTCTGCGCCCCGGCCGCCTCACCAACGATTCCGGCACCGGCCAGGTGAAAATCGCGGAGAAGGTCGACGGCGGGGAGATCCCGCGCGAGGACGTCGCCGCGGTGCTGCTGGCGCTGCTCGACACTCCGGCGACGGCCCGGCGCACGCTTGAGCTCGTCTCCGGCGACGATTCCATCGCCGACGCGCTGTCTCGGATCTGATGCGCGACATCGCGGTTTTCAGCGGCAGCGCGCATCCCGAGCTCGCCGAAGAAATCTGCGCCAACCTGGGCGTTCCGCTGCTTCCGGTGGAGATCGACCGGTTCGCCAACGACTGTCTCCAGGTCCAGCTTCAGGCCAACTGCCGCGAGCGGGACGTCTTCCTGATCCAGCCGCTGGTCAAACCGGTCCAGGAACACCTGGTCGAGCTGCTGTTGATGCTCGACGCCGCCCGCGGCGCCTCGGCCGGGCGCATCACCGTGGTGATGCCGCACTATTCGTACGCGCGCTCGGATAAAAAGGACGCGCCGCGGATCTCCATCGGCGGCAGGCTGGTCGCGGATTTGATGGTCACCGCGGGTGCGAACCGCGTGCTCACCATGACGCTGCACTCGCCGCAGGTGCACGGGTTCTTCAGCGTGCCGGTCGACCACCTGCACGCGCTGCGCGAGCTGGCGCGGTACTTCCGGCAGTACGACCTTTCGGAAACCACGGTCGTGTCGCCGGATTTGGGCAACGCCAAGGAAGCCGCGCATTTCGCCCGGCTGCTCGGCACGAAGGTCGCGGCTGGCGCGAAGCAGCGGTTCGCCGACGACCGGGTCGAGATCACGTCGGTGATCGGCGAGATCGCCGGCCGCGACATCATCGTGCTGGACGACGAGATCGCGCGCGGCAGCACGGTGCTGGAACTGCTGGACCGGCTGCGGGAGATGGGCGCGCGGTCGATCCGGGTGGCCTGCACGCACGGGCTGTTCGCCGACGGCGCGCTCAAGCGGATCGGCGGCCAAGAGGACGTGCTGGAGATCGTCTGCACGAACACGGTGCCGGTGCCGGTCGAGGAACGCACGGAGAAGCTGCGGATCCTGTCCATCGCCCCGGCGCTGGCCGAGGCGATGCGGCGAATCCACAATGGAGAGTCGGTCAGTTCGCTGTTCGAGCCGAACTGATCCCGGAACTGATCAGACGCTGCCGAGGACCCGGTCGAGATAGGTGTTGGCGAACGTCCCGGCCGGGTCGCACTCCTTCCGCACCCGCAGGAAGTCGTCGAAGTGCGGGTAGCGGGTGCGCAGCACGGACGCGTCGAGATCGTGCATTTTGCCCCAGTGCGGCCGTCCGCCGACCTGGCCCACGACGTTCTCGAACGCGGCGAAGTACTCGCGATACGGCATGCCGAGGAACTGGTGGATCGCGATGTACGCGGAATCGCGGCCGTTCGCGGTGGACAGCCAGATGTCGTCGGCCGCGGCCACGCGCACCTCGACCGGGAACGCCACCGGATCTTTCAGCCGCGGCACCACTGTCCGCAGTTCGGCCAGCACGTCGAGCACTGATTCGCGCGGGACCGCGTACTCGGACTCCACAAACCGCACGCCGCGATGGGTGACGAAAACGCGGTGCGAAAGATCGCTGTACTCGCGCGGCGACGACACCTGCGAGGCGAACGCGCCCAGCGGACGCACCAGTTTCGGCACCGCGCGGCCGAGCCGGCAGAGTCCGCCGAACGCGACGTTCTCAGTGAGCTCGTAGTCCACGAACTGTCGCAGGCGGGACAATGGTTTCCGCTCGGCGTCCACCGGCAGCCGGTTGTTGCGCTTCACCAACGCCTTGGTGCCGTAGGGAAACCAGTAGAACTCGAAGTGGTCGTTGTTCGCGGCGTTGTCGTCGAAGCCCTCGAGGACCTGCTCCAGCGGCTCCGGGCGTTCCTGCGCGGAGAGCACAAAGGACTGTTCACATTGGAGGGTCACGGTGCTGATGACGCCAAGCGCGCCAAGGCCTACGCGGGCGGCGTGGAACAACTCCGGACGCTCGTCGGCCGAACAACGGACCAGGGAACCATCGGCGAGCACGAGTTCCAGCGCGACGATCTGCGTCGAGATTCCGCCGAAGCGCGCACCGGTGCCGTGCGTGCCGGTGGAAATCGCGCCAGCGATCGTCTGTGCGTCGATGTCGCCGAGGTTCGTCATGGCGAGCCCGAGCGCGTCGAGAGCGGCGTTGAGAGTGCGCAAAGTGGTGCCGGAACGGACGGTGACCTGCTGCGTTTCGAGGTCGGCGCGTTCGATGCCGGTCCACGCGGTGAGGTCGAGCGCGTCGCAATCGGCGGCGGCGATCGCGGTGAACGAATGCCCGCTGCCCCACGCGCGGACGCGGTGCCCCGCTTCGGCGATCCCGGCCACGACCTCGGCGATCTCGGCCGCGCTGCGCGGCCGGTGCACCCGTTGCGGGGTGGCCTTGGCCGTTCCGGCCCAGTTGCTCCACGTCATTGCGGCACCTGTTCTTCGCTGGAAGGTTCCCACGATAGATGCCGGAACCGTAAGTGAATAGTATTCGCGTTTCAAGCGTTGTTGTCGTACCGTAAGTGCGTGACCACCTCAGCGCACGGGTACGACCTCGCGACGAAGGACCTGGATCCGCCGCTCGCGATCGTCGACCTGGACGCCTTCGACGCCAACGCCGACGACCTGCTGCGCCGGGCCGCGGGCAAGCCGATCCGGGTGGTCAGCAAGTCCGTGCGCTGCCGTGCGCTGCTGGAGCGGGCGCTCGCGCGAGACGGCTTCGAAGGCCTGATGTGCTACTCGCTCGCCGAGGCCGTTTGGCACGCTGAGCTGGGCACTTCCGCCGACATCGTGGTCGCGTACCCGACCGCCGACCACGAATCGCTCCGTCGGCTGGCCGCCAGCGAACGCGCCCGCGCGGCGGTCACGATCATGGTCGACTCGACCGAACACCTCGATCTCGTCGACGCCGCGCTCGGCCACGGGCACCCGGACATCCGCGTGTGCCTCGAACTCGACGCGTCCTGGCGACCGCTGCCCGGCGTGCATGTCGGGACAAGGCGTTCGCCGGTGTTCAAACCGGGGCAAGCCGCCGCGGTGGCGCGGAAGATCGTCGCCCGGCCGGGCTTCAAGCTGGTCGGCATGATGGCGTACGAAGGCCAGGTCGCCGGACTCGGCGACGCCGCCGGGAAAGGCCTGCAGAACCGGGTGATCGGCTGGATGCAACGCCGATCCGCAGCGGAACTGGCCCGCCGCCGGAGTGCCGCGGTGCGTGCCGTGCGCGAGGTCGCTGACCTGGAGTTCGTCAACGGCGGCGGCACCGGAAGCATCGAGACCACCGGCGCGGAGAACGTGGTCACCGAGATCGCCGCCGGTTCCGGTTTCCTCGCGCCGACGCTGTTCGACGGCTATTCGCACTTCCGGCCGCGCCCGGCCGCGTTGTTCGCGCTGCCGGTGGTGCGTCGTCCGGCGAAGAACGTCGCGACGCTGTACTCCGGCGGCTACATCGCCTCCGGACCGACCGGTCCGTCGCGCGAACCGTCGCCGTACCTGCCGGAAGGCTTGCGCCTGCTGGGTTTCGAGGGCGCCGGCGAGGTGCAGACGCCGGTGACCGGCGAGGCCGCGCGCTCCCTGCGCCTGGGCGACCGGGTCTGGCTGCGGCACGCGAAAGCGGGCGAATTGGCCGAACGGTTCCTGCAGTACCACCTCGTCCGCGGCAGCCAGGTAGAACGCACCGTCCCGACCTATCGCGGCGAGGGCCAGAACTTCGGCTGACCGCGGGCTGGCGAGCGCCCCAATGAGGTTTTCTCAGTAGGGCTGGGCGGGGTGCGTGTCGTCGGGGGATGA
>NZ_JBHRWI010000040.1:0-124875 GCF_042647905.1 Amycolatopsis halotolerans | reverse complement strand
ACCCCACCAACAAGCTGATAGGCCGCGGGTTCATCCTGTACCGCCGGAACTTTCCACCACCACAGATGCCTGCAGTGGTCATATCCGGTATTAGACCCAGTTTCCCAGGCTTATCCCAGAGTACAGGGCAGATTACCCACGTGTTACTCACCCGTTCGCCACTCATCCCCGGCCGAAACCGGATCAGCGTTCGACTTGCATGTGTTAAGCACGCCGCCAGCGTTCGTCCTGAGCCAGGATCAAACTCTCCAACAATGCTGTAAAGTTCGATCGAGACTACTCTCAATCATATTCTCAAAGGAAACCCCGACGAGGGGGTTTCAAATTAAGCTCTACTGGCTTAGTTCACTAGCACACTGTTGAGTTCTCAAGCAACACACCCCGAACCAAACCCGAACCCCCGTGAGGGCGAGCCTGACCGAAGCGGTCATTCCTAGCAGTTTTTGGTGGGACACCCACTCAATCACCCTAGAGGCGAGAGCTTGGTTCGTGTCCCGGCGGCCACCCGGTTTCCCTGGCGACTTGGAGAACATTACACGGCTCAAAACGGCCCGAAACAGGGGGGTCCCTTAATACGATCTTCGCAGGTCAACCGGCCGAATAGCCCCGTAGCGGCCGATCTGGCGGGGCGCCGGGCCCCGAGTCGGCGGAGCCGAGCACGGCGAATCCGGTGGCTTATCGGCTCGCGGATGCCGCGATCCGGAGGAACGGGCCGCGCGTTATCGGCGAATAGCGGGAGCGAGTGGTCCCCTCGCTCCCCAATACGGACCGGCCGAAGCATCAAGAGCGGCGGGTCGAGATGAGCGCCGCCGCCGGGTGCGATGTCGAGAAGGGGCAAGCGGCGGAGAGGACAGGGGGCGCATCGGCAGCGGGAGCGTTCTGCCAGGTGCACCATGAGCGCCAAAGTGACCAGCGAGTGACCCGGGTCACGAGAACGGACGTCGAGGCGATGTCCGGTCCCGGGCAGGCAGCTTCGTTCTTTCCCCGACCGGCGGCCAAGCGCCGGTCGCGAGAGCAGACCCGACCGAGAGGGAGCACCCGATGAAGTACCTGATCCTGGCGTACGGCAACCAGCAGGACTACGACCACCTCGGCGGCAAGGGCGGCGCTACCCCGGCGGAGCTGGCGGCGATCGACGAGTTCCTCGCCGGGTACACCGGGGCGCTGGCCGAATCGGGCGAGCTGATCGAGACGCAGGGGCTCACCGCCCCCGTGCTTGCCCGCCGCCTCGATCTGCGGGACGGGGTTCCGGTCGTCACCGACGGGCCGTTCGGCGAGACCGAGGAGGTCATCGCCGGGTACTGGATGGTCGACTGCGCCAGTTTCGATCGGGCGACCGACATCGCGGCCGGGCTGCTCAAGGCGCCGGGCCGGTTGTCCGAGGCCGGAGTCGTGGTCCGGCCGGTGATGGGTGCCGAGAGCGAACTCTGACCTGGTCGGGACGCGCCGTAACCAGACAACCGACCAAGGCGGCAGACATGACCGACGAATCCGAGGCCACGGTCAACGGCACCCTGCGCATCCTCGCCCCGCAGGTGCTGGGCGCGCTGGTCCGCCGCTACGGGCGGTTCGACCCGGCCGAGGACGCTGTCCAGGAAGCCTTGCTCAAAGCCTCCCAGCAGTGGCCGGAGTCGGGGATCCCCGAGCGCCCATTCGGCTGGCTGCTCCAGGTAGCGAGCCGAAAGCTGATCGACCTGCTCCGGGCCGAACAGGCGAGACGGGAGCGGGAAGTCCGAGCAGCCCGGGAGGATGTCGGCGAACACCAAGGCGACGCCGACGACACGTTGATCCTGCTCCTGCTCTGCTGCCATCCGGCGCTCACGGCAGCGTCGCAGATCGCACTCACACTCAGGGCCGTCGGCGGGCTCACGACCGCGGAGATCGCGCGCGCGTTCCTGACCTCCGAGGACTCGATGACCCGCCGGATTTCCCGGGCCAAGCGGACCGTCCAGGACAGCGGCGTCCCGTTCCGGATGCCGCCGGAGGAGGCGCGGCGCGAGCGGCTCGACGCGGTCCTGCATGTCCTCTACCTGATTTTCACCGAGGGCTACTCGGCGACGTCAGGACCGGACTTGCACCGCGGCGACCTGGTCGCGGAGGCGATCCGGCTGGCGGAGATGACCGCCGCGCTGCTGCCCGACGACGGCGAGGCGGCAGGTCTCCTCGCGTTGATGTTGCTGACCGACGCCCGATCCCCAGCGCGGGTCACCGAGCAGGGCGAGCTGGTCCCGCTGCACAAGCAGGACCGGACACAGTGGAAGGCCGACTCGATCCGGCGCGGGGTGGAGCTGGTGACGGCGGCGTTGCCGCGCGGGCCGGTCGGGCCGTATCAGCTGCAGGCGGCGATCGCGGCGGTCCACGACGAGGCACCCGCCGCGGAGGAGACCGACTGGCGGCAGATCGTCGCGCTTTACCGGCTGCTGCTCAAGGTTTCGGCGAGTCCGGTCGCGAAGGTGAGCCACGCTGTCGCGGTCGGGATGGCGGACGGGCCGGCTGCGGGGCTCGAACTGCTTGCGGCGCTGGACAACCGCGACCGGCGATTCTATGCGGCGCGGGCACATCTTCTGGAAAAGGCGGGCGACCGCGAAGCAGCCCGGAGCGCTTACCTGCGCGCGGCCGAGCTCGCTACCAACATCCGTCAGGTGCGGTATCTCAACGCCCGCGCCCGGCGGCTCTCCGAAGGAGTTGAGCATGACTGACGAGATCCGGCCGTATCGGCTCGAGGTCCCGGAAGCGGACCTGGTCGATCTGCGAGAGCGGCTCGATCGGACGAAGTGGGCGCCCGAGCCGATCGGCGGAGACCAGGGGTACGGCGTCAGCGTCGGCCGGGTGCGCGAGCTGGCCGAGCACTGGCGGCACCACTACGACTGGCGGGCCCGGGAACGGCGGTTCAATGAATATCCGCAGTTCACGACGACGATCGACGGCAGCAACGTCCACTTCCTGCACGCCCGTTCGCCGGAGCCGGACGCGATCCCGTTGATCCTCAGCCACGGCTGGCCCGGGTCGGCGGCGGAGTACCTGGCCGCGGTCGGACCGTTGAGCGACCCTCGCGCGCACGGGCTTGACCCGTCGATCGCGTTCGACGTCGTGCTTCCGTCGCTGCCGGGGTTCGGGTTCTCCGGTCCGACGGCCGACGCCGGCTGGGGTCCGCAGCGGATCGCGCGGGCGTGGGCGGAGTTGATGCGCCGGCTCGGCTACCAGCGGTACGGGACTGCGGGCAACGACTGGGGTTCGGGGATCGCGCCGGAGGTCGGTCGCGTCGCGCCGGAGCAGGTGATCGGCGCGCACGTGACGCAGACCTGGGATCCGCCGCCCGACGACGATCCACAGTGGATTGCCGAACTGTCCCCTAAGGACAAAGCCGCGTGGGACGCGTTCCAGCACTACTTCACCCACGAAGCGTCCTACGGCGTCGTCCAGGCGCAGCAGCCACAGACCCTCGCGCACGCGTTGTCCGACTCCCCCGTCGGTCTGCTCGGCTGGAACGCACAGGCGATGCACGACCACGGTCTCGACGCCGACGGCATCCTCACCCACGTCACGATCCACTGGCTGACCGGCACCGCGGGTTCGGCGATCCGGATCTACGCCGACGAAAGCCGGGAGACGCCCGCCGAGGGCCGCGACCCGGTGCCGCTCGGGGTCGCGCAGTTCCCCGGCGACCTGCCGTCGATCCGCGTGTTCACCGAGCAGCACCGGAACCTCGTGTCGTGGAACGAGTACGACCGCGGCGGGCATTACGCGGCGCAGGAGGTGCCGGAGTTGTGGGCAGGCGACGTCCGGGCGTTCTTCGCGAAGCTGCGCTAGAAAAACATTGCTCCGACTACATTGCGCCTTATTGCACTGAGAAATCGCCCCGATTAGCGTCGGGGACATGCAGAAAGTCCTTCTCCCCTCGGGTGCCCGGATCGCCTACGACGGCCTGGGGGCGCAGCCGCGGATCCCGGTGCTTCTCGTGCACGGGCACCCGTTCGACCGGTCCATGTGGGGTCCGCAGGCTGAGCACCTCGCGCGAAACGGGCACCGGGTCGTGGTTCCTGACCTGCGGGGATACGGGGAAAGCACCGGCCCGGCGGTCAGCGGGCTCGAGGACTTCGCCGAGGATCTGATCGGGCTGGCCGACCACCTCGGGCTCGACCGGTTCGCGCTGGGCGGGCTGTCGATGGGCGGGCAGATCGTGATGCAGACCGTCCGGGATTACCCGCAGCGGATCGCCGCGCTGCTGCTCGCCGACACGTTCGCCGAGCCCGAGACCGCCGAAGGAAAGGTGATCCGCAACCAGGCCGCGGACCGGGTTCTCGCGGAAGGCATGACCGCGTACGCCGACGAGCTGCTGCCGAAGATGGTGTCGCCCGGCACGCTCCGTTCTAAGCCCGAAGTGGCCGCACACGTCCAAAAGATGATGCGCGACGCACCGGCAACAGGCGCGGCGGCAGCACTCCGAGCACGGGCGAAACGACCGGACTACCGCGATTCCCTCAAGCAGGTCACCGTGCCGACGCTGGTCGTCGTGGGCAGCGAGGACGAGTTCACTCCCGTCGCCGACGCACAGCTGCTGCACCAGCTCGTGCCCGCCTCGGAGCTGGTGGTGCTGGACGGCGCGGGACACCTGCCTAACCTGGAACTCGCGGCCGAGTTCAACGACGTGTTCGGCCGCTTCCTGGACCAGGTCCGGCCGGACCACGCAGAAGAACGGTGACGCACTCCATGAAGACCGTATTGGTGACCGGCGCGAGCGCCGGATTCGGTGCCGCGATCACGCGCCGGTTCGTCGCGGAGGGCGCGCGGGTCGTCGCCGCGGCCCGCAGCGGCGACCGGCTGAAGACCCTCGCGGACGAACTCGGCGACGCGGTTTACCCGCTGGTGCTGGACGTCCGCGACGCAGCCGCGGTCGCAGACGTCGTCGCGGAACTGCCCGAGGAGTGGGCGAAGATCGACATCCTGGTCAACAACGCCGGCCTCGCGAAGGGTCTCGAACCCGCGCACGAGGCGAAACTGGACGACTGGGACCAGATGATCGAGACCAACGTGACCGGTCTCGTCCACCTGACCCGCGCGGTGCTGCCCGGCATGGTCGAACGCGGCGCCGGCCACGTGATCAACATCGGCTCCGTCGCGGGCAGCTACGCCTACCCCGGCGCGAACGTCTACGGCGCGACCAAGGCGTTCGTCCACCAGTTCAGCCTCAACCTGCGCTCCGACCTGCGCGGCACCGGCGTCCGGGTGACAAACGTCGAGCCCGGCCTGGTCGGCGGCACAGAATTCTCAACCGTCCGCTTCGGCGGCGACCAGGACAAGGCAGCAGGCGTCTACGCCGGAACCACGCCCCTGACCGCAGACGACGTCGCCGAGTCGGTGTTCTGGGCTAGCGCCCAGCCACAACACGTGAACATCAACGTCATCGAACTGATGCCGGTGGTGCAGACGTTCTCCGCGCTGAACATCGACCGCGAGCCCTGAGCCCGCCGTTCGTGAGGGGAACCCTCACGAACTCAGAGTCCCTCAGGGTTCCCCTCACGGACCGACATTCCCTCAAGGAGCCCCTCACGGAACCAGATTCCCTCAAGGAGCCCTTCACGGACCGCCCCCACGGCCGCGATCGCGACGCACCCAATGTGGCGTTCGGTGCATCGCACGCACCCAATGTGGCGTTCGGTGCGTCAGACGCACCCAACGCCACATTGGGGCGCTAGCCCCAGCCACCGCGAACCGCAGCCGACGCACCCAACCAGCGAGGCACCCAGCCCCTCCCCCGCACCCCGATACGAAGCCTCCCTGCGGTTCGGGGGTGCTTGTCAAGGCATCTTTCCCGCCTTGACAAGCACCCCCGAACCGTCAGCACACTCAAGCTTCGGGGTGCCCCACGCAACCAACGGAGCAATGTCGCCGCCAGGCGACGAGCCGAAACCCGATCACCCAGGCGCAAACCGCTCCAACCCGAACAACTCGAACAACGCCTGCTGCCTCGCCGTCCGATCAGACAAGATCCGCCGAGTCCGCGGCCTCCCCCCGGTAGACCGATGCCGCAGCAAAGTCTCCCCAATCCCCCGCAACTGATCCAACAACTCGGCCACCGACAGATTCATCCCAGCCCGGTCAGCCTCCCGTCGCATCAGGTGCGTAACCGTCGCGGCAAGCACAGACACCAACGTATGCACCGCGATCCGATGCGAAGTCCACTCCCACCGAGGCGAAGGCCCGGCCACCGCGGACCCGGTCAGCCACCGAAACGTCGACTCAAGATACGTCCGGGCCCGATAAGCGGTGACCACCTCGGCAACCGGCCAATCCCGATCAGTCACCAGAATCTGCTTGCCGAAAAACTCCTCCGCCAACCGGGCGACCGCAGCCTCGTCAACCCGCCGCTCCAGCCGCAACTCCCCCGCCCGGTTGCCGGTAAGCGAAGTATTCAGCACCCGCTCCACCCGACGCCCCCGAATGATCCGGGACATCTCCGCGTGCACCTGGGTCCGATCCCCCCGATGAGTGCCAGCCGCCAGTGCCGCGGCGAGCCCGTCAAGCTCCCGCACCGTAGTGCTCAATTCGCTGGTGAACGCCCGATACTGCGCCGCGTGCAGCGTCGCGGAGTGGAGGAGGACGACGCGTCGGCGGGCGCCGTCCACAGTCGCCACGGTGTCGAAGGCAGTCAGCCCGGCAAACCGCTCCGGATCCACCCGCCGCCGCACTGACGCGGGCCGCGCGAGCAACTCCGGATGATCCGCCAACGGAAGCGACCCGACAAACCCGGTCCGCGCGCCGAGGTCTAGCTGCGCGGCCTGGCCGGAGTGGAAGACCAACGTGTGCCGTTCCCCCAATTCGGCGGCCAGCGCGCCAAAAGTCGGGGCGCCGTCCCTCCGATAAACCCGAGACGCCAACGGAATCGCCCCATCCCGAGTAACAACCAGCCCCAATCCGGCAAGCACATCCTGACAAGCCGACGGCAACGTACAGTCCGCAGCGGTAAACGCAGCGAACTGCGCAACATCAACCGCCAACGCCTCCGTCCCGTCATCGCCCAAGAGCTCCAAAACAGCTTCAGCCACAACGGCCTCCACCCCAGCGATCCGCTCCGAATCGAGCCGCTGCAACGCCCGCCAATGACCAGCAGTCGTAAGAGACCCCTTAGGCGGTCGAGGCCGAACAAGATCCTGCGCCAGACACCCAGTCCACCACTCCTCGAACTCCATCTCCGGCGCAGTAGCCCGATGCAACACGGCAAGCGCGACATGGAGACCAAGCGTCGGCCGAGCCCGCTGCGCCCCAGCCACGGAATCCACCCGCCGAACAAGGTCGAGCCGCTGCAACGTCCCCCACACGGCGGCGACATCCCCGAACGACCGATGCCGCGCCCCCGCCGCCTCCGGCCCGCCACCGGCCACTGCCGCCGCGATGTCCTCGGCCGTCCCGAGGTACCGCTGGCCGACCACGCGAGGCTTGCCGTCGACGCGCGCGGACTCGGCGAGGTAGTAGTACGTCCGCCCGCCGATGCGCTTCCCGATCACTGACGCCACCCTTTAGGTAATACCGGCGCGGACGACCGTCCACAAGCCCGCAACCTGCGCTAATGATCACGCTGGACCGGTCGAGCGCGCGGCGGCGGGCTAAGAGCTGGCTGGTCGCGGCGGCCGGGTCCTAGCGTGGCGGGAATGGAGCCCGAAGCTGGCGTGACCACGCCCACCCCGTCGGCCATGCGCCGTGCGCTCGCCCGGGCGCGAGACGGGAAGACGCTCGACGTCGCCGAGGCGGCCGTGCTGCTGCACGCCCGCGGCGACGACCTGACAACGTTGTCCGACCACGCTTCCCGCATTCGCGACGCGGGCCTCGAAGAAGCCGGTCGCGCGGGGATCATCACCTACAGCCGCAAGGTGTTCATCCCGCTGACCCGGCTGTGCCGGGACCGGTGCGGCTACTGCACGTTCGTCACCGTCCCCGGCAGGCTCGAATCGCCGTTCCTGTCGCCGGACGAGGTCCTCGACATCGCCCGCAAGGGCGCCGAGATGGGCTGCAAGGAAGCCCTGTTCACCCTCGGCGACCGGCCGGAGGACCGCTGGAAGGCCGCGCGCGAGTGGCTGGACGCGCACGGCTACGACGACACGCTGTCCTACGTCCGCGCGATGGCGATCCGGGTGCTCGAGGAGACCGGTCTGCTGCCGCACCTCAACCCGGGCGTCATGTCCTGGCAGGACTTCCAGCGGCTCAAGCCGGTCGCGCCGTCGATGGGCATGATGCTGGAGACCACCGCGCGCCGGCTGTGGAGCGAGAAGGGCGGGCCGCATTACGGTTCGCCGGACAAGGATCCCGAGGTCCGGCTGCGCGTGCTGGAGGACGCCGGCCGCAGCTCGGTGCCGTTCACCACCGGCGTGCTGATCGGGATCGGCGAGACGCACGAGGAACGCGCGGACGCGCTGTTCGCGATCCGCAAGACCGCGCGCGAGTACGGCGGCATCCAGGAAGTCATCGTGCAGAACTTCCGGGCCAAGCCGGACACGAAGATGCGCGCGACCCCGGACGCCGACCTCGAAGAGCTGGCCGCGAACATCGCCGTGGCCCGGCTGGTGCTGGGTCCGCGGATGCGCATCCAGGCGCCGCCGAACCTTATCGGCGACCAGTACGACCTGATGATCCGCGCGGGCATCGACGACTGGGGCGGCGTCTCGCCGCTCACCCCGGATCACGTGAATCCCGAACGCGCGTGGCCGCAGATCGACTTGCTGGCCCGGCAGACCGAGAAGGCCGGGTACGCGCTGCGCGAGCGGCTGACCATCTACCCGGAGTACGTGAAGCGCGGCCAGCCGTGGCTCGACCCGCGCGTCACGCGGCACGTCGCGGCGCTGGTCGACGGGGAAACCGGGCTGGCCCGCGACGGCGCGATGCCGGTCGGGATCCCGTGGCAGGAGCCGGACGGCGGCTGGCAGGAATCCGGCCGCACCGATCTGCACACCGAGATCGACACGACCGGGCGCACCGAGGATCGGCGCGGCGACTTCGATTCGGTCTACGGCGACTGGAAAGAGATCGGCCGAAAGATCAAGACCGGGCCGCAGCGGTTCGACACCGACGTACGGGATGCGTTGCGCAGCGCGGAAAAAGACCCCGCCGGGCTCTCCGACGACGCCGCGCTCGCCCTGCTGCACGCCGACGGGCCGGAGCTGGACGCGCTCACGAAGCTGGCTGACGACCTGCGACGCGAGGTCGTCGGGGACGACATCACCTTCGTCGTCACGCGGAACATCAACTTCACCAATGTCTGCTACACCGGTTGCCGCTTCTGCGCCTTCGCGCAGCGAAAGACCGACGCCGACGCGTACACGCTCTCGCTGGAGCAGGTCGGCGACCGCGTCGACGAGGCGTGGGCTGCGGGCGCGACCGAGATCTGCATGCAGGGCGGGATCCACCCGGACCTGCCGGGCACCGCGTACTTCGACCTCGCGGCCGAGGTGAAGCGGCGGCAGCCGGACATGCACCTGCACTCGTTCAGCCCGATGGAGGTCGTGAACGGCGCGTCGCGGACGAATCTGTCCATTCGCGACTGGCTGGTGCGCGCCAAGGAATCCGGAGTGGACTCGCTGCCGGGCACCGCCGCGGAAATCCTCGACGACGACGTCCGCTGGGTGCTCACCAAGGGCAAACTGCCGACGGACGCGTGGATCGAAGTCGTCACCACCGCGCACGACGTCGGGCTGCCGACCACGGCGACGATGATGTACGGCCACGTGGACAACCCGAGTCACTGGGTCGGGCACCTGAAGCTGCTGGCCAAGCTGCAGCGCGAGGGCGTGGAACGCAACGGGCGGCGCGGGTTCAGCGAGTTCGTGCTGCTGCCGTTCATCCACCAGAGCTCGCCGATCTACCTGGCCGGGCTCGCCCGCGCGGGCACGACGCTGCGCGAGAACCGGGCGGTGCACGCGCTGTCGCGGCTGCTGCTGCACGGCACGTTCGACAACATCCAGAGCTCCTGGGTGAAGCTCGGCGAGGAAGGCAGCCGGGCGGTGCTGCGGGGGGGCGTCAACGACATCGGCGGCACGCTGATGGAGGAGACGATCAGCCGGATGGCGGGCGCGGCGAACGGGTCGTACAAGACGATCAGCGACATGCGCGCGATGGTCGAGCCGCTCGGGCGTCCGTTGCGGCAGCGGACCACGTCGTACGGGACGCCGACGGACGAGCGGATCGCCGCGGCCACCGAGTCCGACGGGGTCGCGACGGCGGTGCGGAAACCGTTGCTGCCGCTGCTCACGCCGTGATCAACCGGTGCGGTGCAGCCGCCACAGGGCGATAGCCAGCTGCAACCGCAACCGGCCCGCGGGATCGCGCACTGGCCAGCCGACCAGCGCTTCGGCGTGGGCCAGGCGCTCCTGCAGGGTCGAATGGTGCACTACCAGCGTGTTCGCGGCGGCGCGCAGGCTCGGAGCGCCCGCTACGGCGATCAGCGTGGGCAAGACCCACGGGGCCGTCGTGCGGGCGTGCTCCAGGCCGGTGACGTCCGCGACCGGTTTGGCTCCCGGTCCGACCGCGTCGGCGAGCACGGCCAGGCCGCCAAGGTCGGCGTAGTCCACAACGGACGGTCCAGGGTCTTCTTTGGTTGCGGTGAAACGGAAAGCGGTCCGGGCTTGCTCGCCGGAGACCGGCAGGTCGACCAGATTCACCACAGTTCCCAGCCCGACCCTCGCGTGTTCCGGCGGAGTCCACTGTGGAGGGACGACCAGCGGTACCGCGTCGGCCACGACAGCCCTCGCGGTCGTACCAAGCCCAAGGCGATGTGCCGCGCGGAGCCGGGTCCGCTTGTCCGCTGACGCGTCGAGCACCACTTCGACCGACGCCGGATCGACGACCCGGCCGCGCGTGCGATCCAGCACGGCCCGGGCGGCGGCGGACGCGCGCTCCAGCACCATCGCGTCCACCGGGCTCGCCGGACCGGGCCGTTCCAGCCACAGTGCGACCGGCCCGTCCGGACGCACCGGCGCGGAAGGCCATTCCGGATCGGGCGGCTCGGCCGCCGGCACGACGCGTCCGTCCGGTTCGACCCGGACACGCACCCGGCGTTCGTCGTCGGCCAGCCGCGCGGGACAGCCGGACAGCACCGCCGCCCCGCGCACGATCGGCTCCAGCCCGGCGCGGCCCTCGACCAGCCGGTCGAAGTAGGCGATGACCTTGACCGTCTCGGCCGCGCCGGGATCGAGCGCGCTCAGATGCGTGACCAGCTCCCTCATCGGTCCATCATCGCTCGTCCGGTTCAGCCGAGCAGCCGCCGCAGCCACGGCGTCCGCTCGGCGCGGGCCTGCTGCGACAGCGCCGCCTGCGGGGCCGAGCCGTCGAAGCCGTGGAAGGCGCCGGGCCAGACGTGCAGTTCCGCCTGCACTCCGGCCAGCCACAGCTGGTTCGCGTAGGCGATGACCTCGTCGCGGAACGTCTCGGTGCTCCCGACGTCGAGGAACGCGGGCGGAAGGCCGGACAGGTCTTCGGCGCGCGCGGGTGCGGCGTACGGCGACACGTCCGGACCGCCGCGAGCGTCGCCGAGCAGCGCCGTCCAGCCGACATTGTTCGCGGCGCGGTCCCAGCTGCCCATCTCCGCCATCTGGATCGCCGACGGCGAGTCGTTGCGGTCGTCGAGCATCGGGTACACGAGCAGCTGGCCGAGCAATTCCGGGCCGCCCCGGTCCCGGGCGAGCAGCGCCGTTCCCGCAGCGAGCCCGCCGCCCGCGCTCGCTCCGCCGATCACGACGCGGGAGGCGTCGAAGCCGTACTCGGCGGCGTGCTTGACCGTCCATTCGAGGCCGGCGTAGCAGTCCTCGACCGGTGCCGGATGCGGGTGTTCGGGCGCGACGCAGTAGTCGACGCAGACGAAGCCGAGCCCCAGTTCGGTCGCGTACTCCTTGAGGAAGTACAGGTCGCCGCCCTTGTGGCCGCCGATGATCATGCCGCCGCCGTGCAGCCAGTACAGCACCGGGACGTCGACCGCCCCGGCTGGCCGCGCGACAATCAGCGGAATCGGTCCGCGCGGCCCCTCAGCGTCCACTTCGGACACTTCGAGGGCACCGTCCGCGGCGATCTCGTCCAGGGAAACCTGCCGCTTCGCCGCGGCCGCGCGCACCGCCGGGATCGACTCGAGCGTCTTGATCGGCGGACGCTCGGCCGCGAGCACCTCGAGCGCCGCGGCGAGCTCGGGGTCGAACGGGAGCGGCGGATACGCAGTCATCGCGGGGCCTCCAGAGACTCGGTTGCTGGCTCTCATCCTCGCCGCCTCGAGGCCGGACGCGGACAGCCGGGCGGCGGGAATCTCCCGCCGGATGGCGGGGTCAGCGGGTCAGGCTGATCGCGTTCTTCGCCCGCTCGACCGATTCCTCCGAAGCGGGTCCGGCCGAGTTTTCCGTGGCCAGCGCCTGGTTCAGCTCGACGAACGGGCGCATGCGGGTCTCGTAGTCCGCTCCGGATTCCGCCAGGATGTACGCGCCGACCAGGGCGAGGCTCGTGCCCTGTCCGGAGAGCACGGACGCGCAGTACCCGGCGTCGCCGACCAACGCGACCCGGCCGGTCGTCCAGCGGTCGAGGTGGATCTGGAGCATCGCGTCGAAGAAGAACGTCTGGGCGTCCTCCATGGCTTTGACCAGCTCGGGAACCGGGCCGCCGACCTCGCTCAAGCGCTCGGCGACGAGCCTCTTCTGCTCCGCGACGTCCCGGATCTCGCGGTACTCCGGCTCGCCGAAGCCCAGCGTCACCCGGATCTCCTTGTTGCCGGGAACCGGGTAGACCGCGCCGCCGACGCCCTCGCCCTGGAACCAGATCTGCCAGTCTTCGAGGCCGACGGTGTTGGCCGCCGGGAAGATCGCCAGGTACTGCCCGAGGTAGCGGCGGAACTGGTCCTCCGGGCCGAACGCGAGCCGCCGGACCGCCGAGTGCGCGCCGTCCGCGCCGACGATCAGGTCGAACGTGCGCGGCTCGGCCTTGGCGAACTCGACCCGCCCGGACTCGGCGTCGAGCGCGGTGATCTCGTCGCCGAAGCGGTACTCGACGTCGGCAGCGTTGTGCAGCAGCTCGACCAGGTCGTCGCGGAGGATCTCGATGTCCGCGCTGTCGAGCCTGCCGCTGCTGTAGGCGCGTTCCTCGGAACGGAACACCTCGTTGCCGGACGCGTCGAGCATCGACATCCCGCGCATCCGGGTCCGTGCCGCGCGGACCTGCTCGCCCAGGCCCATCCGCTCGATGACCTCCAGCGCGACGCCGCGGATGTCGATCGCCTGACCCCCATTGCGCAGTCCGTCCGCGCGCTCGACGACCGTCACGTCGTAGCCGTTGCGGCGCAGCCAGTAGGCCGACGCGCATCCGGCGACTCCCGCGCCGCAAACCAGTGCTTCAGGCATGTCCTCACCCCTTGATACGGTGCATTATTACCCTGATGAACCTGCCCTGACCTGGTTTCCGCTGCCAAAACTGACCTAGTACAGATACCCCGCTGACCTAGTACAGACAGGACACCGATGCCGACCGATCCGCCGTACCTCCGCATCGCTGCCGCCCTGCGCGAAGAGATCTCGCAGTTGCCGCCGGGCGCGAAGGTGCCTTCGACGCGTCAGCTGGCTTCGGCGCACAGCGTCGCGAACGCCACCGCAGCCAAGGCGCTCGACGTGTTGCGCCGCGAAGGCGTGATCCGCGCTGAACCCCGGTCGGGGCATGTCGTCGCTGGTCAGCACACTGCGACCGACTCGAAGCGGCCAACCTTGACCCGGGATCGGTTGGTGCGCACGGCAATCGCGATCGCTGACGCGGAAGGTGTCGCGGCCCTGTCGATGCGCGGACTGGCCGCGCGGCTGGGCGTTCCGGCGATGGCTCCGTACCGGTATCTGTCCGGAAAGGACGAACTGGTTGTCCTGATGGCGGACCACGTCTACGGCGAGATCGGTTACCCGGCCCGGGAACCGGAGGGGTGGCGGGCGCAACTGGAGTTGTCGGGGCGCACGCTGTGGGCCGTGCACCGGCGGCATCCGTGGCTGGCGCATCTCGTGCCGCTCACCCGGCCTTGGCCGCTGCCGAATCTGGCCGCGCACAACGAACGCGCGCTGGCCGCGTTGGCGGTGTTCGGGTTGAACGCGGCTGATCTGTGCGATCTGAATGTGTTGTTCTACAACCATATTCAGGGCACGGCGATCCATCTGGAACGCGAGCGGCACGCGATGGGCTCGACGGGGATCACCGAGGACCAGTGGATGGAGACGCAGGCGCGGGGGTATGCGGCGTTGACCGGGTCCGGGCGGTATCCGGTGCTGGCGCGGATGGTGGAGGATCTTGCCGAGGGGTATGACCTCGATCTGGACCATCTGTTCGAGATCGGGCTGCAGGCGCTGCTGGACGGGCTGGCGGTCCGATATCCGGTTGGGAGCCTGGCGTGAACCGCATCCGACTGGTCCCCGCGATCCGCGAGCGCCGGAAGTATCAGCGTGAGCGCCGGTATCTCGACTTCGAGGTCGACGGCGCCAGCCTCCGCGGCATGGTCGACACTGAACTGGACCTGATCTCGGTGTTGGCCACCGATCACCCGCGCGACCCGCAACGCCTGGCCCGCATGCTCGGCGAGGCTCCGGGAGATGCACCGGACGGTCGGGCGCTGCTGTACGTCTGCCCCGAATGCGAAGACATCGAGTGCGGTGCCATCGCCGCGAAGGTTTCGCGACGAGGCGACCTCGTCACCTGGCGAAACCTCGGCGTACCGGAACAAGACGAGGCAGCCAACGAATTCGCCGAGCACACGGTCACCTTCTCCGCACGCCAGTTCCTCCGCGAACTAGCCGCCCGCTAAGCGGTGAGCTTCAGAATGTCGATCCCACGCTTGTTATCCGCCACATACGCGTACCCGTCATGCCAGTACGGCGCCCACGAAGCCGCGTCCGCTGGCCGGAAGTACGCGATCTGCGTCGGGTTCGACGGGTCGCTCACATCCAGGAACCGGGTCCCCTGCGCGTAAAACGACTGCACCAGCACATGCCCGCGCAGGTCGAAGTAGTGCGCCGAGCAGTCGTCGGACACCGGGTCGCTGCCTTCCTGTCCGGCGACTCCCCAGGTGCCGATGCTGCGCATCCGGAACGGCTTCTCCGGCGTCGACCGCCAGCCTTCTCCTTGGTACGAGCCGTCCAGCGAGGAAATCGTCAGCACGCCGTCGCCCGCGCAGCCGGGGAGGAAGCTTTCCTCGGTGGCGTACACGAGGTCGTGGCCGCGCCAGGCGCCGTCGTCGCGCGCGCCGACCGGGTGGAAGCTGTTGTGCATGAACTTCGACGGCGCGGCGGTTTCCGACACTCCGCCGCCCGCGTACGGCACCGGCTTGAGGGCGGTCGCCCAGCGGTAGCGGTTCTGCACCGGGTCGCGGTGGAGCCCGGACGTCCAGTAGCCGCGCACGCCGCCCGCGCCGGACACCCACGCGACGCCCATCTTGTCCACCTGCACGTCGTGCACGTAGTCGGTTTTGCCGTCGTTGCGGGCGAGTTCGATCGGGTCCGGGTACACCTTCGGATTGCGCGGGTTGCGCACGTCGGTGACCCAGATCGGCCTGCCGCCCCAGTCCGCGGGCTGGTTGTCGGCCTTCGCCGGGCCGCCGGTCCAGAGGTAGCGGCAGTCGTCGACGCAGCTGGTGGTGTGGCCCGCCGGGACCTTGACGTAGCTGAGGATTTCCGGCTTCTCCGGATGCGCGACGTCGACCACGTAGATCCCGGACTCGCCGGTGTGCGTGTTGCCCTTGAACGCGCGCGGGTCCCGGGACAGGAACACGAGCTTGCGCTTCGCGTCGACCTCGGTGTCCTCGGTCTCCCACAGCCCGGGCAGGCTCAGCTCGCCGATCGCGCGCGGCTTCGCCGGATTGTCCGTGAGGTCGTAGGCCTTCAAGCCGAACTGGCCGGACACGACCATCACGTCGCGTTTGCCGTAGCTGAGGAAGTTCGCCGAGATGGCTCCTTGCGCGTCGGGCACATTGCCGACCGGCTGCACGCCCTTGATCGCGCCCGGGTCGCCCAGTGAGTGCTTCGCTTCGGTGACCGGCTTGTCGTCCTCGCAGGCCGCGGCGGGCAATCCCGTGGCGACCAGTGTCGCCGCTGCCGTCGCCATCGCCAGTCCGGAACGAATCCACCAACGGCGCACGCGAAACCTCCCGGAGACCCCAGTGTGACTGAAGTACTTTAAGACGGTCCCTAACCGGACACAACCGCCTTTAGTGGCTTTCCACCTGGTAGTAAGTCAGCATGCGATCGCGTCTGCTGGTCCCGCTCACGCTCGCCGCCCTCGTCGCGGCCGGTCTCTCCGGCTGTTCGTCGTCGGCCGAACCCGCTCAGCCCGGCGTCTTGTCGGTCGGCCTCGGCGAACCGGGCACCTTGGTGCCCGCCGACGTCACCGATCCGTCCGGACGGCTCGTCACCGGCGCGTTGTGGACGCCGCTCGCCGATTACGATCCGGCCAGCGGAAAAGCCACTCCGCGCGCGGCCGAGTCGATCAGCAGCACGGATCAGGTGACCTGGACTGTCAAGCTGCGGCCCGGGAAGTTCCACGACGGCACGCCGGTCACCGCGCAATCCTATGTAGACACGTGGAAGGCGATCGCGGGACATCACTGGGCCAGCACGCCGGTGCTCACGAAGTCGCTGCGGGCCAAGGAAATCACCGCGGTCGACCCGGCGCGGCTGCGGATCGTGCTCGACCGGCCGTCCAACCAGGTGCCGGCCTGGCTGTCCGCACCCGGACTGGTGCCGATGCCCGCGTCGGTGCTGAAATCGCGCGACTGGAACGGATTCGCCCGGCATCCGATCGGCAACGGCCCGCTGCGCCTGGAGGGCGACTGGCAATCCGGGTCCGGCGGCAAGCTCGTCCGGGTAGTCGCGGATCCGGGACGGGCCAAGGAAATCAACCTGCGCGTCGGCAATCCGGCCGAGCAGTACGACGAGGTCAAGGAGGGCAAGCTCGACGTCGCCACGTCCGTCCCCGGCGACCGGCACGAGGCGATGCACGCCGATTTCGCCGACCGGCACGCGATGTGGGCGCTCCCCCGCGCCGGCTACCTGGTGTTTTCCGCTGAGGCGACGCGATTCGCGGACCCGACAGTGCGACACGCGTTCGCACTCGGCACCGACCGCGGCGCACTGGAATCCGGGCCGCTCGCCCACCAGGCGGACGCGGCCAAGGGGTTGCTGCCGCCGGCGGTCGCGCCCGGCGAGCGTTCCGGGAGCTGCCGTCCGTGCACTTTCGACGGCCCGGCCGCCAAATCCCTGTTGAACCAAGCGGGATTCACCGGTGACGCCGCGGTGTACTACGACAGTTTCGACGGCACGTGGCCGCAGGCATTGGCCGACGGTTTGTCGAAGAGCCTGGGAATCTCGGTCACCGCACAGCGGAAAGCGACGGGAGGCAAGCCGACCGGACCGTCTGCGTTGGAGGTCAAGGCCGTGTCGCCGAGCCCGTCCGACATCCTCCACGCTCTTGCGGACGCCGCCGGTTACACCGACGCCGGTTTCGGTGCCGATCTCAATTCCGCCGAAACCACCACATCACCGGAAGAAGCCGCGCAGCTGTTCCGGATCGCCGAGAACGAAGCCCTGCGCGATCTCCCGGCGATTCCACTGTGGACTGCACACGGGCACGCCGTCTGGTCCGCCCGGGTCCACGACGCGGTGACGACGCCGTTCACCGGAATCGACCTGACTCGGCTGCGTGACTAGACCCGAGCGTGCTGCTTCAGCACTTCGCCGAACGCTGCCGTCAACGGATCCGGTTCGCTGCGACCGTACGCGACCAGCTCACGTCGAATCGGCTTGCCAGGACGCAAAACTCGCCCGCTGAACTCCGCTGGCAGCACGTTCGCCGGAACCAGCGCAGGTCCCAATCCGGCCGCCGCGAGCAACGGTGCGGCGGCGGTTTGTTCCGTACGCACGGCAGGCCGCGGCCGGAAGCCAGCTTCCGCGCAGGCAGCGTCGAGGAGTTCCGCTAAGCCGTGACCAGGCGCGTAATGCACCCACGCGCAGTCGGCAAGATCGGCCAGCTCGACCGTACCGTCCGAAGTGGACTCCATGGCGCCGTCGGCCGGGAGCACCACCACGAACTCCTCGGTGCCCAGCGACCGCACCGGGCCGGTCCAGTCAGCCGGCCGCGGGCCGATCGCGAGGTCCGCTTCGCCGGCCAGCATGGCGTCGCGCAACTCGTCGGCATGGCGGTATTCGAAAAGCCGCACGTCGACGTCCGGCCGCTCGCGTCGCCACACCCGGAGCGCGGGCGGCAGCACCCCGAGACTCACCGAGTAGACCGTCGCGATCAGCAACTCTCCGGCGACCTGGCCGGAAGCCTGCCGCGCGGCGCACCGGGCGCGTTCGGCGTCGGCGAGCGCGGCGCGGGCGTGCGGCAGCATCGCGCGGCCCATCGGCGTGAGCCGGACCGCACGCGGCAACCGTTCCAGCAGCGGCCCGCCGACGCTGTGCTCCAGCGCCCGCATCTGGTGCGACAGCGCGGGCTGCGTCACGTGCAACTGCTCGGCGGCCCGGGTGAAGGAACCGGTGTCGACCACCGTGACCAGGTACTCGAGCTGCCGAAGACTTGTCATAAACACAGCTTATCGAAGCCGTGAGAAGTAAGCCTTGGATTTATCCACCCGGCGAGATCAGGATCGAAGACATGAGCAGCACACGCGTGGCCCTCGTGGCCGGGGCCAACGGGATCATCGGCCGGAAACTCATCTCCCACCTGCGGACTCTCGACGGCTGGGAGGTGCTCGGGCTCTCCCGTCGCGGCGGGCCGGGCGGCCTCGCCGTCGACCTGCTCGACCCGGCGGGCACCCGGGCGGCGCTGGCCGGCGTCGGCGCGACGCACCTGTTCTACGCCGCTTATCAGGACCGGCCGACGTGGGCGGAACTCGTGCCGCCGAACGTGGCGATGCTGGAGAACCTGGTGAACGGGCTCGACGAAGGCCCGCTGGAACACGTCAGCCTGATGCAGGGCTACAAGGTCTACGGCGCGCACCTCGGGCCGTTCAAGACTCCCGCCCGCGAAGCCGACGCGGGACAGCACATGCCGCCGGAGTTCAACGTGGACCAGCAAAAATTCCTGGAACGCCGCGCCGCGGCCGGCGGTTGGTCGTGGTCGGCGATCCGGCCGTCCGTCGTCGGCGGGACGACGCTGGGCAACCCGATGAACCTCGCTCTCGTGATCGCGGTCTACGCCTCGATCTCGAAGGAACTCGGTCTGCCGCTCCGGTTTCCCGGCAAGCCCGGCGCGTACGACAGCCTTCTGGAGATGACGGACGCACAGTTGCTTGCGGAAGGCACGGTGTGGGCGGCGACGTCGAGCCGCGACGAAGCGTTCAACATCGCCAATGGCGACCTCTTTCGCTGGCGAGAGCTGTGGCCGAAGCTAGCCGCGTACTTCGACCTTGAAGTCGCTCCGCCGCTACAGCTGCCGCTGACCACGGTGATGGCCGACAAGGAACCACTGTGGACCGAGATGGCTGCGAAGCACGGTCTCACCGCTTCGTACGCCGACGTCTCTTCGTGGGCCTTCGGCGACTTCGTGTTCTCGCGGGACTACGACATGTTCGCGGACACGTCGAAGTCGCGCCGCGCCGGTTTTCACTCCTATGTGGACACTGAGCAGATGTTCTACCGGCTGTTCGACGAGTTCCGTCGTGACAAGGTCATCCCCGGCCGATGAACGGCATCGTGGTGGCGGTGATGGTGAGGAACTGGACGTTGGCGTCCAGCGGCAGGCCCGCCATGTAGAGCACCGCGTCGGCGACGTGGCCCGCGTCGAAGGTCGGCTCGGCCAGCAGCCGTCCGTCGGCCTGCGGGATGCCCGCGGCCATCCGCTCGGTCATCTCGGTGGCCGCGTTGCCGATGTCGATCTGTCCGCACGCGACATTCCAGGCGCGGCCGTCGAGCGAAATCGACCGGGTCAGGCCGGTGACTGCGTGTTTGGTGGCGGTGTACGCGACGCTCGCCGGGCGCGGCGCGTGCGCGGAGATCGAGCCGTTGTTGATGATCCGGCCGCCACGGGGGTCCTGGTCGCGCATCAGCCGCACGGCCTGCTGCGCGCACAGGAACATGCCGGTGAGGTTCGTGTCGACAGTGCGTCGCCAGTCCTCGACGGACAGATCCGCGACGGTGCCGCCGAGCGAAACTCCGGCGTTGTTCACCAGCAAGTCCAATCGGCCCCACTCGTTGCGCACCGTCGAGAAAAGCGCCTCCACCGAAGCGGGATCGGCGACGTCTGTGGGCACGACCAGCGCGTTCGCGTTCGAACCGGCCGTCTCGCGCAAGGCGTCCTCGCGGCGTCCGGCGAGCGCGACCCGGTAACCGGCACCGAGCAGCGCTTCGGCGATCCGGCGGCCCAGCCCGGAACCTGCCCCGGTGACCACAGCGGTCTTCTCCGACACAGTCTTCTCCTGCACGCGGCCTCCTCAAAAGTCAGTTCGCCCGCACGTTGCCATATCGCGGCACACTGGGTGCATGGGACCACGTGACACGCTGCTCGCCGGTTTCGCCAAACAGCTGGGCCATCCGCGCGGCCGGGCCGGGCAGGCTGTTGTCCGGCTGCTCAACAACGTCAACCGCGGGCCGGTCACCGGAGCGGTCGACGCGCTGGAGATCCGTCGCGGCGAAACCGCGCTGGACCTCGGTTTCGGCGGCGGACTGGGTCTCGACCTCCTGCTGCGCGCCACCGAGGGCGGCACCGTGCACGGCGCGGAAATCTCCGAAACGGCGCTGGCCCGGGCGCGGCGGACGTTCCCGAAGAACCTCGCCGCCGGACGGCTGGTGCTGCACCAAGCCGGGATGGCAGAGCTTCCGCTGGGCGACGGGACCATCGACGCGGCGCTGACCGTCAACACGGTCTACTTCATTCCCGACCTGGTGCCCGCGTTCGCGGAGGTCGCGCGAGTGCTCTCCGGCGGCGGCCGGTTCGTCGTCGGCATCGGGGATCCCGAGATGATGCGCGAAATGCCGTTCACCGGCCACGGTTTCCGGCTGCGCCCGCCGGAAGAGATCGAGAAAGCACTCGAGGACGCGGGGCTCGAACTCCGCCGCCACGACCGCCTCGGCGACGGGCCGCGGGCGTTTCACCTGCTGGTCGCCGGCCGCTGAAAAGGGCGGGTTCCCAGCTCCCGCAGAAGTACGTGAAGGGCCCCTTGGGGGAATCAGATTCCCTCAAGGAGCCCTTCACGGATCGTCGCCCCTTAGCGAGAACCTGCGCTACTTCTTCGGCACGCCCAGCGCGGCCAGCGCCGGACCGGCCATGATCACGCCGTTGCCGGTCACCGCGTCGAACCCGGGCGCGCCCAGGTCGATCGCGCTCGACACCAGCGCCGTGCGGACGTCCGCCGAGGTCGCCGACGGCTTGCCCGACAGCAGCAGCGCCGCGATCGCCGCCGCGTGCGGGGCCGCCGCGGAGGTCCCGAAGAACGGCTGGAAGCCGGTCACCGAGGTGGCCACGCCGTCGGCCGCGGTGATGTCCGGCTTCGCGCGGGTCGCACCGCCGGTCGAGGACACGTTGCCCGGGGTCAGCTCAGTGCCGTCGGCGTTGTAGAAGAGGTGCCGCTGGCCGTCGGAGGTGAAGCGCTCCCACTTGCTGGCCGAGGTGAACAGACCCGGGTACGGACCGGCCGGGTTCGCCGGGTCGCCGGTCTCCAGCGGACGCCCGAACGCGGTCGCCGCCGGGGCCGCAGCCACCGAGAACGCCGCGGCCGCCGCCGAGTGGCCCGAGGTCACGCCTGCGGTGCTGAAGCCCTTGAGCGAACCGGAGTCGACGAACCGGCCGCGGACCACGTTGACCGCGAAGTACCGGTCCGCGCCGCTGTACTTGACCACTGCGAGACGGTAACCGGAGCCGGACGTCGGCACGGTCAGGCTCTCGTACGGGTTCTGCGAACCGTTCTGCGGGTTGGCGCTGGAGGCGACGACGCTGCCGGAGGCGTTGAGCAGGAACAGGTCGTAGTCGTTGGTCGAGTGGCCCCACGGGTCCGACCAGAACAGCGTCACCGGCCTGCCGAGCGAGCCCGCCGACAGCGGGTCGGTGGTCTGCACGCCGGTGCCAGGGTCGAAGTCGTGCGGGGTCCCGGTAACGCCCGGCAGCGTGGTGCCGGACGAGCGGAAGTCGCCTTCGTAGTAGCCGCTGCTGCCGTCGGTGAGGTTGCCGGAGTTGCCCGCGGAGGAGAAGTAGAGCGCGCCTGCCGCGGTCACGTCATTGACTGCCTGCGCGACCTGCGTGTCCTGGAACGGCGACTCGTCGAAGTACGCGACGTCGTCGACGATCACCGTGCACTTGCCGGTGTTGCGCAGCGCGCGGATGTTGTCCGCGAAGCTCGACTCGCTGGTGAAGGCGGTCGCGAAACCGAGGGTCGCGCCCGGGGCGAGATCGTGGACGATCTCCAGCATCGCCGTGCCCTCGTCGCCGCTGCCCGCCTGGCCGGGCAGCACGTCGACCGCGGGCAGTTCCCCAGCGTCCTGCGACTTCTTCAACGAGTTGACGCCGTCGGAAAGCACGCAGACCTTCACGCCGGTGCCGTTCACGCCGTAATCCGTGCGGGCGGTGTCCGCGCCGTGGGCTTTGTCCCCTTCGGACACCTGCACAGCGGCGACGGCCTTCTTGGCCAGCTGCTGACGCTGCGCGTCGGGCTCGTTCCAGGTCATCGCCTGCGTCGCGGGCTGGACCTGGCGGACGTCGCCGCGCGCCGCGATCCGGTCCACCGCGTTCAGCGGCAGCTGGGCGCGAACCGAGCCATTGGACGATGTGGACTGAACGGTGCCGCCCGCGGCGCGCACGGCCTTCGCGATCGCGGCGCCCGCGGTACCCGCGATGTCCACCGAAACCGTGCCGGTCTGGCTGACCGGCAGGCCGGTGCGGTAATCCGGAAGCAGTGCGGCGAGACCGCGGTCGGCGCGCAGGCGCTTTTCCACGACGAGCTGGCTGGACTGCTTCTGCTCGGCCGGGCTGAGGGTCTTCTTGATTCCCTGCAACGCGCTGATCCCGGCTCCGGCGCGGGCGTTCGCCGCGTCCGCCGCAGACGGCTGCGCGACGGCGACCCCGCTCCCGGCGAGCACCACCCCGACCGCTAGGGGCGCGGAATACGCGACCACCCGGCTCGTTCTTCTCATGACAGCTCCTGTCCTCGCCCCCGGCCACCGACTGTGGTCACGTGAATCTAAAGAGCGACCGCGGTTAAGACCACCGACCAAAGTGGTATCTGCCCGGATGACCCATCTGGTGAGATTCGGATGGGCCGTTCCGGGGTACGAAGCGGAGCTGGCACTCTGCTCATGTGGCGAATCTGGGGAGGGATTTCGCGCGGCTGTGGGCCGCGTACGCGATCAGCACGGCGGGCAGCACGGTCGGCGCGGGTGCGCTCGGGCTCGTCGCGGTGCTCGTGCTCGACGCGCCCGCGTGGCAGGTTTCGCTGATCACTGCCATCTCGGCCGCGTCCAGCGCGGTTCTCGCTTTCCCGCTCGGGCCGCGCGTCGAGTTCGCCCGGAAGCGTCCCGCGATGATCACCGGAGACCTGGTCCGCTGCGCCGCCTTGGCGAGCGTGCCGTTGGCGGCGGCGCTGCACGTGCTGACCATGCCGCAGCTCTACGCCGTCGACATCGTCGTCGCCACCTCGGCCGTCATCTTCTCCGCGGCCAGCGGCGCGCATCTGAAAGCCCTTGTCGCGCCGGACGAGCGGGCGGTCGCCTTGAGCCGCTTCGAGAGCACCGATTGGATCTGCTGGTCCGCCGGACCGCCATTGGGCGGCGTCTTGATCAGCGCGCTGGGCGCTACCGCGACGATGCTCATCGACGCGTTTTCGTTCCTGCTGTCCGCGCTCGGAATCCGCCGCTTGCGCGCGCCGGAGCCGCCGCCTGTTGTCGCCGAGGGTCCGGCGCGCCGAGGGTTCACCGACGGATGGCGTTACCTGCTGCAGAGTCCCGAATTGCGGCCGCTGTTCTTCAACTCGGTGTTGTTCAGCGGCGCGGTCCTGTGGGTCACGCCGCTGCAAACCGTGCTTATGCTGCGGGATCTCGGCTTCGCGCCGTGGGAATACGGGCTCGTGCTCGGTGTCCCCTGCCTTGGCGGACTGCTCGGCGCTCGGCTCGCACCGACGCTCAGTTCTCGATACGGCGCGCAGAAAGTCTTGCTGTGGACTAGTTTCGCGCGTACGCCGTGGTTGCTCGTGCTGCCGTTCGCCATTTCCGGAGCTGCCGGAGTCACTCTGCTGATCGCCGCGAACTTCGGGCTGTTGCTGGTGGCGGGCATCTTCAACCCGACCTATTCGGCGTATCGCCTGTCGCTGATCGACGACGCTGTGCTGACTCGGACGCTCACCGCCTGGTCGACCGGAACCCGTACTGCCAAACCGATTTTCATCACCCTCGGCGGGATCGCTGCCGGGGTGCTCGGCGTGCGCTTCTCCCTGGGGATTGGTGCTGTGCTCTGTCTGCTCAGCGCCGCGGCTTTGCCCGCCCGCCGAGCCAGGTGATCAGTTTTTGTCGGTGGTGCCGGTTAACGTGGCAGCCATGTTCAAGATCGACCGCGCGACCGCTGCCGACGCCGCCGCGCTCACCGACCTCATGCACGCATCATCGGCTTACCAAGGCCAGTACGCCTCAATACTGGAGGGATACGTCGTCACGCCGGATTACCTTCGTCAGCACCAGGTTCTGGTCGCGCGCGGCCCTTCGGGACCGGTCGGGTTCGCCGCGCTCACCGATGCCGAACTAGACCTGTTGTTCGTCGCCGACGAAGCGCAGGGAACGGGGCTGGGTGCGCGTCTTGTCCGGCAAATTCTCGATACGGCAAGGGAAAACGGGCTATCCGAGGTACGGGTGGTGTCGCATCCGCCAGCGGTGAAGTTCTACGAACGCATGGGCGCCCGGCAGATCGGGAGTGTCCCGCCGAAACCGCCGAGGATCTCGTGGTCGCGGCCGGAGCTGGTGTTTTCCCTGCCAGAGTCCGGAAACAACAGCGCCCCGGCCCGCGAAACCATCGCGGACCAGGGCGACCGTCGAAGAATCAGAAGTTGATCATATGACCGGCCAGTCCGTGCACCGCTTCCTTGACCGCCTCGCCCAGTGTCGGGTGCGCATGCACGTTGCGCGAAACCTCGTGCACCGTAAGATCCCACTGCTGCGCCAGCGTCAGCTCCGGCAGCAGCTCCGTGACGTCCGGGCCGATGAGGTGCGCGCCCAGCAGTTCGCCGTACTTCGCGTCGCTCAGCACCTTCACGAAGCCCGCCGCGTCGCCGAGGCCGTGCGCCTTGCCGTTGGCCGTGAACGGGAACTTCGACACCTGGACGTCAAAGCCCTTCTCGCGCGCCTGCTCCTCGGTCCAGCCGAAGCTCGCGATCTGCGGCTGGCAGTAGGTCGCGCGCGGGATCATCACGAAGTCCAGTTCCATGGTCTCCGCGCCGGCGATCGTCTCCGCCGCCACGATGCCCATCGACTCCGACGCGTGCGCCAGCATCAGCTTCGCCGTCACGTCGCCGATCGCGAACAGGTGCGGCACGTTCGTCCGGCCGCGGCCGTCGATCGCGATCGCGCCGCGCTCGGTGAGCGCGACACCGGTGTTCTCCAGGCCGTAACCCTCGACGTTCGGCCGGAACCCGATGGCCTGCAACACCTTGTCGGCCTCGAGCACCTGCTGCTCGCCGTTCTTCGACACGGTCACCAGCACCTTGGTGCCCGAGTCGTCGATCGCCTCGACCTTGGTGCCCAGCAGCACCTTGATGCCCAGCTTGCGGTAGCGCTTCGCCAGTTCGGCGGACACCTCGGCGTCCTCGAGCGGCACCATCCGGTCGAGGAACTCGACGATCGTCACGTCCACGCCGTAGTTGCGCAGCACGTACGCGAACTCCACGCCGATCGCGCCCGCTCCGGCGATCACGATGCTGCCCGGCAGCTCGCTTTCGAGGATCTGCTTTTCGTAGGTGACCACGCGCTCGCTGCGCTGCGTGCCCGGCAGCAGCCGAGCCGTCGCGCCGGTCGCGATGATGCCGTAGGTGAAGGTGATCCGCTCGCCGTTCACCTCGAGGGTGTTGGCGTCCACGAAGGTGCCGCGCCCGTCGTATTCGGTGATCTTGTTCTTCTTCATCAGGAAGTGCACGCCCTTGACGCGCCCGTCCGCGACCTTGCGGCTGCGCTCGTACGCCGCGGTGTAGTCGAACCGGATCTCCCCGTCGGAGGAGATGCCGTAGGTCTTGGCCTCCTCCTTCACCGTGTGCGCGAGCTCCGCGTTGCGCAGCAGCGCCTTCGAAGGGATGCAGCCGACGTTGAGGCACACCCCGCCCCAGTACTTCTCTTCCACGACCGCCACGCTCAGGCCCAGCTGCGAAGCCCGGATCGCCGCGACGTACCCACCGACTCCGGCCCCGAGGACCACCACGTCATAGTCTGCGCTCATACCGTTGAAACTACCCGCCGCGCCCGCGCGGGGCGGCGTGACGGCGCCCGCTTTCAGCGCGGCCGCTCGCCCCGGCGCGTGCTCGGACGGCGGATCCGGGCGATGCTCACCGGAATTGGACGCCACCTGGTCCGTGCCGCCGCACTGGGGGCCGCTGAATTGTCCACAGTGGTCGCCGCCGCGCCGAGCCGGACCGCCGGATCCGGTTGTCAGGCCGGCGGACGCACGCCCCGGATCTCCGCCAGCAGCTCCGTCACCGCGGCCATGATCCGCGCCGTCGCTTCCTCCAGCACGTCCCTGGTCAGCTCCCGCCCGCGCAGATCGGCGAGCTCCACCGGCGGCCCGGCGACGAACTCGATCTTCCGGCGCGGCGGGACATGCGGGTACCAGGATCCGGCGGGCAGCAGCTCGTGCGTGCCCCAGTTCGCGACCGGAATCACCGGCACGCCGGTCTCCAGCGCGATCCGCGCCGCGCCGGTCTTGCCCTTCGACGGCCAGCCGTCCGGATCCGCGGAGAGCCCGGCCTCCGGGAAGATCGCCACGCATTCGCCCGCGCGTACCGCGGCGACGGCGTCGCGGTACGCGCCCGCGGCGGTCGGCGCGCCCCGGTGGACCGGGATGTGCTTGCCCGAACGCATCACCGACTTGATCACCGGGGCGTTCCAGAGACTCGCCTTCGCCAGGTACCGCGGCACCCGGCCGGAGCCGAGGCAGAACGCGGTGAGCGTCGTCGGGTCGGCGTTCGACAGGTGGTTGGAAGCCACCACCACGCCGCCCGATTCCGGGATGTTCCGCGCGCCGCGCACGCGGAACCGGCTCGTGAGGGCGAGCAGCTGCCACACGACCTCGATCGCGAAGTGGTACCAGGCGCCCCGGCCGGATTTGGCGAACCGCCTGCCGTACCTCTGCATGCCGCGGAAGCCGAGCAGCTCCCCTTCGAGCGGGGTCCAGTTGTCCCGGGTCCGGGTGCGCAGCGCCATGAGCGTCATTCGTAGCGGAAGACGCTCCGGTTCGGCGCCGCGCGGACCCGGGACGCGGCGGGAATCACACCCGCTCGAGCACCACCACGGGGATCTCGCGGTCGGTCTTCTTCTGGTAGTCGTTGTAGGCGGGCCACACCGCGGCGAGCTTCTCCCAGAGCCGGGCGCGTTCCTCGCCGGTCGCGGTCCGGGCGCGCGCGGTGAACTTGTCCGCCCACACCTGCACGCCGACCTCGGGGTTCTCCTGCAGGTTCAGGTACCAGCCGGGGTGGTTCTCCGCGCCGCCCTTCGAGGCGACGATCACCGGGTTGCCGTCGTCGTCCTGGTAGATGAGGGCGAACTTGCGGTCCTGACCCGTCTTGCGGCCCTTCGTGGTGAGCACCAGCGTCGGCACGCCTTCTTGCCAGTCGTGCCCGACCTGCCCGTCGGTCTCCTCGTAACGGCGAACGTGCTCGTCACCGAACAGCATGCGGATTTCCTTTCGTTCGACTTCCGCGCTCGACAGCCCGGACCTGCCCTCCCACCCTGCCGCGAACCGGTCGGTCGCGCTGATCAGCTCGTGCAGCGTGCCCGGTTCGTCGAAGGCGTGCCCGGCGTCGCCGATCATCTTCAGCTCGGCGCCGGGCAGCACCTGTGCGAGTTCCCAGGCGGTGGTGGCGGGAGTGACCACGTCGTACCTGCCCTGCACCAGAACACACGGGATGCCCGAGAGCTTCCCGGCACCGCGGATCAGCTGGTCAGGGGCGAGCCAGCCGCCGTGGCGGAAGTAGTGGTTCTCGATCCGCGCGATCGCGAGCGCGAACTCCGGCTCGGCGAACGCGGCCACCACTTCTTCCTGCGGAGTGAACTTGACGGTCTCGCCCTCCCACCGGCTCCAAGCGAGCGCGGCGGGCCCGTGCACGTTCGGATCCGGGTGATTCAGCAGTTCGTGGTAGACCTCCAGCAAGTCGCCGCCGCGGCGCGCGTACGGCACCGGCGCGAGGAAACGCGACCACGCCTCCGGGAACATGCACGCCGCGCCTCCGCCGAAGAGCCACTGCACTTCTTTCAGCCGGAGCGTCGCGACGCCGCGGAGAACCAGCTCGGTCACCCGCTCCGGATGCGTCTCGGCGTAGGCGAGCGCGAGCACGCTTCCCCACGAGCCGCCGAACAGCTGCCAGCGGTCGATGCCGCGGTCCTCGCGCAACTGCTCCATATCGGACACCAGATGCCAGGTCGTGTTCACCGACAGGTCCACGTCCGGCTCGCTGCAGTGCGGCGTGCTCCGGCCGCAGCCGCGCTGGTCGAACAGCACGATCCGGTAGCGCTCCGGGTCGAACAGCCGCCGGTGCCGCGCGGACGCGCCGCCCCCAGGCCCGCCGTGCAGGAACGCGACCGGTTTGCCTTCGGGATTGCCGCATTCCTCCCAATACAGCGTATTGCCGTCGCCGACCGGCAGCATCCCGTGGTCGTACGGATCGAGTTCCGGGTACAGACCGAGCATGCAGCCACTATGCCCGACCTCGGCCGCGTCCCGCTGAGGGTCCACTGTGGACGCGCGGACAACGCCGGGAGGGGCCGGTTAGGCTTCCCTCATGGCGAAGGTACTGGTGGTGGAGGACGACGCGGCGATCGGCAGCGTCCTCGACTCCGCGCTGCGCGGGCACGGCCACACAGTGCGATGGTGCCGGGACGGCCGCAGCGCGCTGCGCGAGACGGCGGCCGATCTCGTACTGCTGGACCTGGGCCTCCCGGACGTCGACGGCGTCGAGGTGTGCCGGCGGCTGCGCTCGGCCATGCCGGGCGCGGTGCTCGTGATCCTCACCGCGCGGGCCGACGAGATGGACGTCGTGGTCGGGCTGGAGGCCGGGGCCGACGACTACCTCACCAAGCCCATCCGGCTGGCCGAACTGCTCGCCAGGGTGCGCGCGCACCTCCGCCGCGGCGCACCCGCCGCGCCGTCGACGCCGGTCGTGCGGATCGGCGCGCTGGAGGTCGACATCGCGAGCAGGCGGGTCAGCCTGAACGGCCGGGAGGTCGCACTGCGGGCGCGGGAGTTCGACCTGCTCGCGCGGCTGGCCGTCCAGCCGGGGCAGGCGGTCAGCCGCGACACGCTGATGTCCGACGTGTGGGATTCGCACTGGCACGGCTCCACCAAGACGCTCGACGTGCACATCGCCGCGCTGCGCCGCAAGCTCGCCTCGGCCGCCGAGTCGCCGTACGAGGTGCCGAGGATCGCGACCTTGCGCGGGCACGGGTACCGGTTAGAGGGGGACTGAACGGGGTGCGCCGCCGGATCGTGACGCTCACCGTCCTCTCCTCGGTACTGGCCACGAGCCTGTTCGGACTGCCGCTCGCCGTCGGGGCGCTGTGGTACTTCCGCACGCACACCACGTCCGCGCTGGAGCGAGCCGCCGACGGCGCGGCCGTCGTGGTGTCCGACGCGCTCGCCGCCGGCGAGCCCGTCCAGGTCCCGGACAACGAGGACGGCGCCGAGGTCGGCGTCTACGACCCGCAGGGCCACCTCCTCGCCGGAGACGGCCCGCCGATCGCGGACGACGTCGTGCGCGGAGTCAGCGCGACCCGCAGCGACATGCTGAACCAAAAGGTCGGCGACGAGGACGTGCTGGCCGTCCCGGTGCTGACCGGAGCCCGCCTCACCGGCATCGTGCGCGCGGCGCTCCCCCGGTCCGCGCTGACCCGCGACGTCGGCATCACCTGGCTGGTGATGGCCGGGTGCGCGATCGGCGCGGTGCTCGCGAGCTGGCTGGTCGCCCGCCGAATCGCCGCGCGGCTGACCCGTCCCTTGGAAGATCTTGCCTGCGCGGCGGCCCGCCTGGGCGAAGGCGACTTCTCCGCACGCTCCCGGCGCTCGGCGATCCCGGAAATCGACCGCGTCGGCGCGGCGCTGGACGTCACCGCGGCCCGCATCGGCGAAACCCTGGAACGAGAACGCGCCTTCTCCGCCGAAGCGTCACACCAACTTCGCACCCCGCTGGCCGGACTGCGCCTGCAGCTGGAATCTGCCCTGGAGACCCCCGGCCGCGACCCCTATGCCGCCGTGCGCGCCGGAATCACCGCCGCCGACCGGTTGGAACGCACCGTCGAAGACCTGCTCGCGCTGTCCAGGGAACGCCGCACCCCTCGCGACGAACTGGATCTCACCGCCCTCCTGGCCGGGCTGACCGACGCCCCGCTGCCCGACCACCGCCAGCTGCGCCTGGACATCACCGACCCGCCGCCAGTCCGCGCATCAGCTCCCGCCGTCCGCCAAGTGCTCGCCGTCCTGCTGGACAACGCACTGAACCACGGCGAAGGAACCATCACCGTCCGAGCCCGCGACGCCGGCGGAGCCCTGGCCGTGGACGTCGTCGACGAAGGCCCGGACCTCGGCGAACGCGACCCGTTCGCCGACCACACCCCCGGCGGGCACGGCATCGGCCTCCGCCTGGCCAGAAGCCTGGCCGAAGCCGAAGGCGGCCGCTTACGCCTTTCGCGGCCCGATCCGCCGACGTTCACGTTGCTGCTTCCGGAAGCACCCGCTTCCTGACCTGGCTCTGCCAGTGCCTCCCTGCTCGGGCAACCAGCAGGATTCCGCCTGCGTCCGAAGCCGCCGGACTGAGTGCGGAGCCCCTTCGCCCACCGGCCTGCCGCAGCCGCTCCCGCTAACGGAGCCGACGCACCCGGAACACCCCGCCCATCGTCCCGAGTCGCTCAGCCAACCGGCCCGCACGCGACGACCGGCACCGCCCGAGCAACGCCCCGTTGCCACGGTCTTCCAGCCTCGCAACCAGAACCCGGAGCACCCTCACTTATCGCCCCACGTCCCTTCGCCCAACCGGCCCGTGTGCGGCGACGACTGGCACCACCCGAGTGAGGCCGCGCTGCCCGGTCTCCCGACCTCGCAACCGAAACCCGCAGCTCCCTAGCCCAAGCCCTCCGTCCAACCGGCCCACACACGCGATGCCTGCACCTGAGCAACGCCCCGCTGCCCTCAGCCCCGCACTGGAACCCAGAGCACCGTCACCCAGCGCTCCGGGCGCTGCCGCCCAACTGGTCCGCACCCGACGACCGGCATCACCCGAACAACGCACCGCCGCCCGCCACCACTCGATCTCCGCAGGCAAACCCGCCACCGCGACCCCCTGGAACCGATCACTTACAGTCATTCCCGGCCCGGAACCCCGAACCTCTCCAGGCCATACCACTCCGCAGAAACCGACCCCGAGAGCGCAATGAATCACCTCCCACCACCCGCAATCCACAACAGATCTCGGTTCTCGGGGCAATTTTCGATCGATACCGTGGCTCGAAGTCGACAGAGCCGTCACAATCGATCGCTAGGAGCCGCCCGGTGAGCACCACCTCCTCCAGTCCTGCGCGCGGGAGGCTCGCCGCGGCGATGCTGCGCCGCAAACCGGTCACCGATCTGGTGGCCGAGGCGGATCACGGCCCGCTGAAGCGGTCGCTCGGGCTCAGCCAGCTGACCATGCTCAGCATCGGGGCCACCCTGGGCAGCGGGATTTTCGTGGTGCTCGGCGAGGCGGTCCCGGTGGCCGGGCCCGCTGTCGTGGTCTCGTTCGTGCTCGCCGGGATCACCGCGTTGTTCTCCGCGCTTTCCTACGCCGAACTGGCGGGCATGATCCCGCTGTCGGGCTCCTCTTACTCCTACGCGTACGCGACGCTCGGCGAGCTGATCGCCTGGGTGTGCGGCTGGTGTTTGGTGCTGGAGTACGGCGTCTCGGTCGCGTCCGTCGCGGTCGGGTGGGGGCAGTACGTCAACGAACTGCTGCACTTGGCGTTCGGAGTCGCGTTGCCGGAAGCGCTCAGCGGGCCGCCGGGCGACGGCGGGCTCGTCAACATTCCGGCGATTGTCGTGGTGCTGCTGGCGATGGTGCTGTTGCTGTCCGGCGCGAAGGAGAGCGCGCGGGCCAACGCGATCATGGTCGTGGTGAAGATCGGCACGCTGATTCTGTTCTGCGCCATCGCGTTCACCGCCGTCCGGGCGCAGAACTTCACTCCGTTCCTGCCGCTCGGGCTGGCCGGGATGAGCGCGGGCGGGGCGAAATTGTTCTTCTCCTACATCGGGTTCGACGCCGCCTCCACCGCCGGCGAGGAGGCGCGCAACCCGCAGCGGGACCTGCCGCGCGCGATTCTGTTGTCGCTGGCGATCGTGACCGTGCTCTACTGCCTGGTCGCGTTCGCCGCGATCGGCGCGTTGCCCTGGCAGGAGTTCGGCGACAAGCAAGCCGCGCTGTCGCACGTGCTGACCACGATCTCGAGCAACCCGCTCTGGGCGATCCTGCTCGCGATCGGCGCGATCGTGGCGATCTCCAGCGTCGTGCTGACCGTCCTTTACGGACAGACGCGGATCCTGTTCGCCATGTCCCGCGACGGGCTCGTGCCGAAATCGCTGTCCACTGTGCATCCGAAGACCGGCGTGCCGCGCACCAACACGCTCGTGGTGTCCGGGTTCGTCGCGGTGCTCGCCGCGTTCATCCCGCTCGGCAAGCTCGCCGACGCCACCAGCATCGGGACGCTGTTCGCGTTCGGGCTGGTCAACATCGCGGTGCTGATCCTGCGCAAGCGCCGTCCCGAAGCCGAACGCACTTTCCGGGTGCCGTTCTCACCGGTCACGCCGATCCTCGGCGTGGCATGCTGTGCCTACATGATGTTCAGCCTCGACGGGGCGACCTGGATCGTGTTCGGCGCGTGGATGCTGCTCGGCCTCGTCATCTACTTCGGCTACAGCATCCGCCGCTCGCGGCTCGCGGAGGTCCGATGATCATCGCCGTCCACCAAGGACCCTACGACCGGCTGCCCGAGGCAATGGCCGCGGCGGCGGAGCGCGGGGCCGAGCTCATCGTGACCGCCGAGATGGGCACGACGGGTTACAACATCGGCGCGGAAGCCGTCGCCGAGCTCGCAGAACCGGCGGACGGACCGCGCGCGGCCGAGCTGGGCGCGTTGGCGGCCAAGCACCAGATCGGGTTGGTCTACGGCTATCCCGAGCGCGACGGCGACGCGGTGTACAACTCGGCGCAACTGCTGTCCGCGCAAGGGGAACGGCTCGCGAACTACCGCAAGACCCACCTGTTCGGCGATCTCGACCGCGACCAGTTCTCCCCCGGCGACGAGCCGGTGGTGCAGGCTGACTTCAACGGCCTCCGCACCGGTCTGCTGATCTGCTACGACGTCGAGTTCCCCGAACTGGTCCGCGCGCACGCGCTCGCGGGCACACAGGTGCTGCTCGTGCCCACCGCGCTGATGCGGCCCTACGAGCGCGTCGCGGACTTGCTCATTCCGGTTCGTGCGCACGAAAGCCAGCTGTACGTCGTGTACGCGAACCGCTGCGACACCGAAGGCGAGCTGAGCTACTGCGGACGCTCGACAGTCGCGTCGCCGGATGAAGTCGTCGCGAAGGCAGGGCCGGACGAAGAGCTGCTGTTCGCCGACCTCGACCCCGCTGTGCTCGCTCAAGCGCGAGCCGAAACCCCGTACCTGGCCGACCGACGGCCGTCGCTGTACCGCTCTCTCACCGAAGGACCCCGGGCATGACCTCCGCAGTTCCCGCCGCGATCCACGCCGAGGAACCGGCCGGCAGGCCGATCACGATGTTCGGCCCCGATTTCCCGTTCGCCTACGACGATTACCTCGCGCATCCCGCCGGGCTCGGCACCGTGCCGGAGCGGGCGCACGGCACCGAGGTCGCGGTGATCGGCGGCGGCCTCTCCGGCATCGTGGCCGCGTACGAGCTGATGAAGCTCGGGCTGCGGCCGGTCGTGTACGAGATCGACGGGATCGGCGGACGGCTGCGCACGCACCGCTTCCCCGGCCTGCCCGACGACGTCGTCGCTGAGATGGGCGCGATGCGGTTCCCGCCGGCGTCGACGTCGCTGTTCCACTACCTCGACACGGCCGGGCTGGAAACCACGCCGTTCCCGAACCCGCTTTCGCCCGCCACGCCGAGCACCGTCGTCGATCTCAAGGGCCGCAGTCATTACGCGCGCACGCCCGAAGATCTGCCCGACGTGTACGGCGAAGTGGCGAAGGCGTGGCAACGCACGCTCGATGAGCACGCGTCGTTCGCGGAGATGCAGACCGCGATCCGCAATCGCGACGCGGCGACGGTCAAAAAGATCTGGAACGAGCTGGTGCCCCGGCTCGACAACCAGACCTTCTACGGATTCCTGTGCGATTCCCCGGCATTTTCCTCGTTTCAGCATCGAGAGATCTTCGGGCAGGTCGGATTCGGCACCGGCGGCTGGGACACCGACTTCCCGAACTCGATTCTCGAAATCCTCCGGGTGGTCTATACCGGGGCGGACGACGAGCACCGCAGCATCGTCGGCGGCAGCGAACAGCTCCCGAAGCGGCTGTGGGAGCACGTCCCGGACCAGCTCGCGCACTGGCCGTCCGGCACGAATCTGGCTTCCCTGCACGAAAACGGCCAGCCGCGCCCCGGCGTCACGCGGCTGCACCGCACCGCGCCGAACAACATCACCGTCACCGACGAGTCCGGCCACATCCGCACGTTCGGCGCCGCGGTGTTCACCGCGCAGAGCTGGATGCTGCTGTCGAAGATCGAATGCGACGAGGCGCTGTTCCCGATCGACCACTGGACGGCCATCGAGCGCACGCACTATATGGCTTCCTCCAAGGTGTTCGTGCCCGTCGACCGCCCGTTCTGGCTCGAAAAGGACCCGGTCACCGGCCGCGACACGATGAGCATGACGCTCACCGACCGGATGCCGCGCGGCACCTACCTTCTCGGCGACGACCCGAACCGGCCCGCGGTGATCTGCCTGTCCTACACGTGGGCCGACGATTCGCTGAAGTGGCTGCCGCTTTCCGTGTCCGACCGCGTCGAGGTGATGTTGCAGTCCCTGCGCGAGATCTACCCCGGCGTCGACGTGCGGCGGCACATCGTGGGCGACCCGGTGACCGTGTCGTGGGAGGCGGAACCGCATTTCATGGGCGCGTTCAAGGCGAACCTTCCCGGGCATTACCGGTACCAGCACCGGCTTTTCACCCACTTCGTGCAGGATTCACTTCCTGAGCGCTATCGCGGTTTGTTCCTCGCGGGCGACGACATCTCGTGGACAGCGGGCTGGGCCGAGGGCGCGGTGCAGACCGCGCTCAACGCGGTGTGGGGCGTGCAGCGGCACTTCGGCGGCGCGAGCGATCCGGCGAACCCCGGTCCGGGCGACCGGTTCGCGGACCTCGCTCCGATCGAACTTCCGGACTGAGCGGGGCCGTCAAGCGATACCGCGCGGTAGCAGCCGAACGTGTTTCCGCTGCGACATTCCGCCCGGTTAATCCGCCTTACTGAACCGATCATGCCAAACTGATGCCATGAGCACCGATCCGGCGCCGAAGTGGCGGCGACTCGAACCGGACGAACGCAAAGAGCAGATCTACGCCTGTGCGGCGAGACTGTTCGGCGAACGACCGTATTCGGAAGTGTCCACTTCGGACATCGCGGCCGAGGCAGGCGTGGCCCGCGGACTGATCAATCATTATTTCGGAACGAAAAGGGAGTTGTACCTCGAAATAGTTCGGCGCGCGCTTACCGTGCCACGGATTGCGGTGCAGATTCTGCCGGACGGACCGCTGGAAGTGCGCGCGGACGCCGCCATCGACTGGCTGCTCGACATGGTGCGCGGGCAGGAGAAACTGTGGCTCGCCGCGATCGCGCCGGAGGGCATCGGCCGCGATCCGGAGGTGGACCGGATCGTCGCCGAGGCCGACCGCGCGTCGGCCGACCGCGTGCTGGAGGCGGTCGGGCTGTCCCGCGACAGCGCGCACGGCGAGGAGCTGAACGCCGCGGTGCGCGCGTTCGCCGGCATGGTGAAGGCGGCGGGCCGCGAGTGGCTCGTGCACCGCTCGCTGGACCGGCGCCAGGTCCACACGCTGCTCACGATGTCGCTCGTGACCGTGGTGGGCCAGGTCTTCCCCGCGATCCAGCATCCGCCCCAGCACTGAGGTACCCGGAAGGAGAACCCCCGGCACCACGAGGGGGGAGGAAAGTGCCGGGGGCCCCTTCCGGAGGCAAGGCCCCCGGTAACTGTCCACGCTACGCCGGGAAAGCGTCGAATCGGTGTCGGTCGGCGCAGCGGCGCCCCGACTTTTCACCATGACCACGCGGACGGCCCAGTGCGAACGCCCTGGCGGAGCAATTTCGCGAATTTCACCCGTTCAGCTGGGCCAATCTGCAGGTGAGCCCGTCGAGGCACCGGCGGATCGCGAAGTCGAAGAGTCGCGGATGGTAACCGGCCGCCGCTTCGGGGTCGCTGAGCAGCTCTCGCATCGAGCGCCCGAACGCGGCCATGCCGGGAAGGTCCTCGCGGTCGCGGTAAGAGGCATACTCCTCGGTGTTGTCCAGGCGCAAGGCGAGGCTGCAGTCGCGGTCGTCCTCCAACGCGACGTACTGGCACGCGGTGGTGGTGAGCACGGTGTAGGCGAGCGCGCTCTCGTCGCCGAAGCCCGCGTCCAGCAGGATCTGCACGCCGCGGTCCACCGTGGGCGTCGCCGCCGCCACCGACGGGCCGAACGACGCCATCCGGCGCGCGGTGCCCGGGTGCTTGCGCAGCAGCTCGCGCAGGCCGGTCAGCAGTTCGACGAACCACTCCTGCCACTCCAGCCCGTCGTCCGGGAGCCGCAGCTGGCCGACGACCCGGTCGAGCACCGCGCACACCACCGCGTCCCGGTCCCCGACGTGGTGGTAAACGACCGCCGGGTACGCGCCGATCGCGGCGGCCAGCTGCCGCAGCGTCCAGCTTTCCAAGCCGCGTTCGACGGTGAGCTTCACCGCCGCGTCGATCACTTTTTTCGCGGTGACCGCGGGCAGCCCGGCGGCCGAACGGGACCGGGCGCGCTGTCCGGCACGCGGAGTCGGCATGCCGTGCACCGTAACCGGGAACCCGCCGGCTCGGCCACACGCGGTTCCACGCTGCGGCATGATCGGGGCATGCCACGCGCACAGGCCAACGGCCTCGAACTCGAGTACGACACGTTCGGCGACCCGGCCGCCCCGCCGATCGTCCTGGTGATGGGACTCGGCGCCCAGATGATCACCTGGGAGGAGGGTTTCTGCGAGCTGCTCGCGCGCCAGGGCTTCCACGTCGTGCGCTTCGACAACCGCGACGCGGGCCTGTCCACCTGGTTCGACGAACTGGGCGCGCCGGACCTCTCCGGGATCGTCGCAGGCACTGCCCCGGCGCCGTACCTGCTGTCGGACCTGGCGAACGACACGGTCGGGCTGTTCGACGCGCTCGGTTTCGCGAAGGCGCACGTCGTCGGCGCTTCGATGGGCGGGATGGTCGCGCAGCAGCTCGCGATCGACCACCCGGACCGGGTGCTGAGCCTGACGTCGATCATGTCGACGACCGGCGACCGGTCGGTCGGCCAGGTCTCGCCCGCGGCGCTGGCGACGCTCACCAAGCCGGTGCCGGAAACGCGCGAGGAGCAGATCGAACTGAGCGTCGCGAACTACCGCGTGACCGGGTCGCCGGGCTATCCGGCCACCGAGGAATACCTGCGGCGCAAGGCGACCCGCAACTACGACCGGGGTCGGCACCCCGCAGGGATGCAGCGGCAAGCCGCCGCTGTCATGGCGTCGGGCGACCGTACCGAACGACTGCACGACGTCCAGGTGCCGACGGTCGTGCTGCACGGCGATTCCGACGTGATGATCGACGTCAGCGGCGGGAAGGCCACTGCGGCGGCGATCCCGGACTCGGAGCTGGTCGTCGTCCCGGGCATGGGGCATGACCTGCCGGAACCGCTGTGGCCGGAGATCGTGGCCGCGGTCGTCCGCGCGACCGCTCGCGCCTGACCGAGGTCAAGAAGCTGTCAAAAACCAGCGCCGGGGCGTACGGAACCTGTCCGCACGCCCTGGTGCACGCGCCCGCGCGAGGTGCCATGGGGCATGCGTACTGAAGGACGGCTGGCCGGCGGGTTCGGTTTCCCGCTCGGTTGTGTGGCGGTGGTGGCGGCCGCGATCGCGGCGGACCTTGCCGGGGCGACCGCGCATCCCGGTTATGCCGTGGCGGCGGTGGCGCTCGCGGTTGGCGCAGTGGCAGTGGTCACGACCCCGCTCGCGGCGGCCGGAGCGGCCGCGGTGGGGTGGGCGGTGCTTGCCGGGTTCGCCTACGGCCGGGCCGGGGAGCTGCTTTTCATCGCGGCGACCGGGTGGGTCGCGGTGATTTTGGCTGGTGCGGCCGGGTTCGGGCTTGTCCTCGGTGCCGGATGGCGCACCGTTCAACGGGTTCGTCCGGTCTTCGCCGAGGCTGTCGTGCCGGAGCCGCGGAAGGCTGTCGAAGCCGGCCACCGCCGGGTGGCATCACTCTGAAATGGCTCGCCAAGGTGCGCGAAGGGCGCCAGGCTGACGGGGTATCACGTCGTCACCTTCGGAGGTCAGCCATGAGTGAAGCGCAACCGGCACCCAGCGACGGGGAGGGCGACGTCAAGCGGAAGTTCCGCGAGGCGCTCGAGCGGAAGCAGGCGAAGTCCCGGGAAGGGGCCGCGCACGAGAACGCCGGGCAGCAGGGGCAGCACGCTCATGGGCCCGCGGCTAACAAGCGGACTTTTCGGCGGAAGAGCGGCTGATCGCCGCTCCTCTTAGTGAGCTAGTGGGTGCGTGGGGGCACCCCGAAGCTTGATTGTGACTACGGTCTGGGGTTGCTTGTCAAGGCGGGAAAGATGCCTTGACAAGCAACCCCAGACCGCGTTGTGGCTTCGTATCGGGGTGCGGGGGTGGTGTGGGTGCCCCGATCGTTGAGTGCGTCGGCTGCGGTCCGCGGGCGGTGGGGGCTAGCGCCCCAATGTGGCATTGGGTGCATGCGACGCACCGAACGCCACATTGGGTGCATCTGACGCACCCAATGCCACATTGGGGCGCATCCGGGCGACGGTAGGCGGGCGGGTCCGTGAGGGGAACCTTGAGGGAATCAGAGTCCCTCAGGGTTCCCCTCACGGACGTTTTCCTTGCTACACCGTGAGGATCGAGCGCAGGCGGCCGACATCGGTCATCCGGCGTTCGGCCAGGCGGTCGGCGGCGGCAGCGGGAGGCACGCCATCGGCTTTGGCCAGTTCGTACACCGCCTTCGTGGTGTCGAAGATGGCCGCTGTTTTGCGCTGGGCGCGGGCGAAGTCGAAGCCGTGCCGTTCGTCGTCGACCTGGATCACGCCGCCCGCGTTGACCAGGTAGTCGGGGGCGAACAGGATGCCGCGGTCGTCGAGCAGCTTGTCGACGCCGGGGTGGGCGAGCTGGTTGTTCGCGGCACCGCAGACGATTCGGGCTCGCAGGGCGGCCACGGTCTCGTCGGTGAGCACGCCGCCCATCGCGCACGGGGCGAAGACGTCCAGCTCGGTGCCGATCATGGTGTCCACATCGGACACCACCTCGACGCCGGGGTAGGCCGCGCGAGTGCGTTCGACCGCGCTGAGCGCGACGTCGGTGATCACCACGTGGGCGCCAGCTTCGACCAGGTGGCCGACGAGGATGTGGCCGACCTTGCCGACCCCGGCGACGCCGACGCGGCGGCCGGTCAGCTCGGGGACGCCCCAGACCTGGTCCGCCGAAGCGCGCATTCCCTGGTACACGCCGAAAGCGGTGAGCACAGAGGAGTCGCCGGCCCCGCCGTCCTCTGGGGAGCGGCCGGTGACGTGCCGGGTCTCGCGGGCGACCACGTCCATGTCGCGCACGTAGGTGCCCATGTCGCAGGCGGTGATGTAACGGCCGCCGAGCGAATCCACGAACCGGCCGAAAGCGCGCAGAAGCGCTTCGGACTTCAGCGTGTTCGGGTCGCCGATGATGACGGCCTTGCCGCCGCCGAGGTCGAGGCCGGCGAGCGCGTTCTTGTACGCCATTCCCTTGGAGAGCGCGAGAACGTCGTCCAGCGCGGCGTCTTCGGTGGCGTAGGGGTAAAACCGGGTTCCGCCGAGGGACGGGCCCAAAGCGGTGGAGTAGATGCCGATGATGGCCTTCAGCCCGCTGGCCTCGTCGTGGCAGAACACGACTTGCTCATGGCCGCTGTGCCGGCCGAACACTCCTTCGGTCACGGTGGTGACTCCTTTGTCTCCCACGCGGCTCGTGGCCGCGCAAATGTGTGAACGGTGCGCACCGGGGAACGGGGGTTGCCCGCTCACTGGTGCACACCGTCAACCTACTTCGCCGTTCTCCGGGCCACCACCCGCATCCCGGGAGCTTCACCCCAGATCCGCGACAGCTTCCCGAAGGGTGGAAATCGCGGTCTCGAGCTGTTCATCCGACAGGTATGGCGCGGGGCCGAACCTGAGGTAATGGCCCCGGCTGTCGGTGCGCACGCCGCGCGCGGCCAGGCGTTCGCACAGTTGCCCGGCAACAGGACTGCGCAGCGAGAGGAAGCCGCCGATGGCGTCGAGCGGGGTGTCCCGATCGCGGGTGACGACGTCGTCGGGGAGGCCGAGGTCGTCGAAGCAGCGGGCGAGCAGGCCGACCTGGTGCTGCGACACCTCGCGCAGGAACTCGGCGGTGAGTCCTTCCTCGGCGAAGAACCGCTGCACCCGCACGCCGCGGTAGTGGCTCGACGGGTCGTAGGTGGCTCCGGCGAACCGGTCGCCTCCTGGTGCGTACGCGACTTCGTCTGGCCGGCGTTCGTCGGCTAGGGCACCGAATTCCGCGTACCAGCCGGTAATCACCGGGCGCAGTTCTTGCGCGTGCGCGGGCAGGCGCAGGAAGCAGTTGCCCTCGCCGAGTTGCAGGTACTTGTAGCCGCCGCCGAGGACCCACGCGTTGGTGAGGCCGAGGTCGTGCAGCGGGAACGGGACCGCGCCGACCGCGTGGTAGGCGTCGACGACCAGCTCGACCGAGCGGCTCCGGCAGGTTTCCGCCAGGTGTGCGAGGCCCGGCACGATCCAGGACGTCTCGAACAGCACTGCCGACGTGAGGACCGCGGCGGTGCGGTCGTCGACCTGGTCGGCGAGCCGTTCGGCCAAAGTGGCCACGGGCGCGGCGGGCACGCGGACCACCTCGACGCCCTCCTCGGCCAACCGCGTGAGCTGGCGGCGCAGAGTGTGGAATTCTCCGTCCGTGGTCACCAATCGCGGCCGCTTCCGCAGCTCGATCGCGGACAGGAACCGCAGCACGAGCTCGTGCGTGTTCTGGCCGAGCGCGTAGTCGCCGTGCGGATCGGACAGCCACTGCCGGAACCCGTTCCGCAGCTCGTCGGCCTTCGCGAACGCCCGGCCCCACTTCTCGTCCACCTCCTCCGCGGCGTCGGCGAACGCTTCGCGCAGGCCCTCTTCGGCGACGTCCGGCCAGGCCTGGTGCGAATGCGCGGACAGCAGCAGCCGGTCGGCGACGCGGAACCGCGAGTAGTGCGGGGCGAGCGCGTTTTCCTTGGCGCGTAAGGATTCCACTGTGGTCACAACCGGCTCCGGACGGCCCACAGGTCCGGGAACATCGGGGTGAACAGCGTGGTGCGCAGGTAGGTCGCGCCGGACGAACCGCCGGTGCCGGTCTTGTCGCCGATCGTGCGTTCGACCATCTTCACGTGCCGGTAGCGCCATTCCTGCAGGCCCTCGTCGAGGTCGACCAGCGCCTCGGCGAGCACCGACGGGCCGCCGTCGTCCTGGTACACCTTCAGCAGCACCTCCTGCAGCTCCGGCGACGCCTCCAGCGGACGGGTCACGTCGCGGTCGGTGGCCACCGGGTAGCCCTTTCCGGACAGATACGTCAGAAACGAGTCGAAGACCGAGGGACGGCGCATCGCGTCGGCGATCCGGGTGCGCTGCTCGCCGCCGTCCGGGTAGTGCGCGAACACGCGCTCGTCGCGGCGGCCGAGCACCGCCTCCAGCTCGCGGAACTGACCGGACTGGAAGCCGCTCGACGCGTCGAGGCGGGCGCGGAAGCTGGTGAACTGGCTCGGCGTCATCGTCTCCAGCACGTCGATCTGCGCGACCACCACCTTCAGCACGGTCAGGATGCGGCGCAGCGTGCGGATCGAATGCGCGGTGTTGCCCGCTTCGAGGTTCTCCTGCAGGAACGCGGCCTCGTGCAGGATCTGCTTGAACCACAGTTCGTAGACCTGGTGGATCACGATGAACAGCAGTTCGTCGTGTTCGTCCGAGCGCGGGCGCTGTGCGGCGAGCACCTCGTCGAGCGCCAGGTAGGACGTGTAACTGAGCGCGGCTTGGGTGTCGGCTGTTCCGGTCATCGGGTTCCTCATCTCGTGGACAGGGTTCGGTCGAAGTGGCGCTGCGCGGATGGCGCGAGCGCCGAATACAGGTCGTGGAACAGCTTGACCGCGGCGTCCCGGGTTTCCGGCGCCGGGATCAGTTCGGACGGCAGTTCCGGGTCCAGTGAAGGAAATTCGCGATAGGTGTGCACCAGGCGGGTGCGGACGGCGAACGCCTGCGCGTCGCTGAGATCGCCGGGGCAATCGCCGAATTCGGCGACGAACGCGGCGTAACGGGCGGACAGTCCGTCGAGGTCCCAGGCCCGTCCGGCCAGGCGGCGCACGTCCAGCGCGGCGGACGGGGTGCCGAGCATCAGCCCGGCGTGCTCGGCGACCTCGAGTTCGGTGAGCACCGCGAGCACCTCGGCCTCGCGGTCGTGCGGGGCGAGCCAGGTGCCGTCCTGGACCGGGCCGAACCCGAGGAAGCGCAGCCGCCGCACCAGCCGTTCGCGGGATTTGCGCCGGGTTTCCGGGATGTTCTGCCACAGCACGGTCCAGGTCCCGGCCGGTTCGTCGCGGCGGCCGAGGCCGAAGATCCGCCGGTCGCCGTCGTCGAGCAGGGCGACCGTGCGCGAGGTCAGCGAGTAGTGCACCAGCCTGCCCTCGCGGTGCCGGGACAGCAGGCCGCGGCGCACCAGCCGGGTCAGCGCGATCCGCGCCGCGCCGTCGGAGAACCCCAGCTCGTGCAGCAGCGCGACGAGACCGCCGGACCACACGCGCCTGCTTTCGCGCGGGCGCACGTAGCTGCCCAGCAGCGTCATCACGAGCTCCTGGGGCGTGCGGGCGGGTTCGGTGTCGGGCACGAGGCAACTCTATACACCTCAGCCCGCTGCAGTGTAGCTTTCGGGAGTGAGCAGTTTTTCGGACCGAGTTGTCGTGGTCACCGGCGGCACGCGCGGCATCGGCGCGGCCGTCGCCGAACGGTTCCGCAACGCCGGCGCGACGGTGCACTCCCCCGGCCGCGCCGACTGCGACGTCACCGACGAGGCCGCCGTCCGCGCGTACTTCGCCCAGCTCGGACCGGTCGACGTGCTGGTCAACAACGCTGGGGTGTCGTCGAGCGCGCCGCTGGCGAAGACCGGGCTCGACGATTGGCGCGGCCAGTTCGAGGTGAACGCGACCGGCGCGTTCCTGTGCACCCGTGAGGTGTTGCCGGGGATGCGCGAACGCGACTTCGGACGGATCGTCACGGTCGCGTCGACTGCGGGACTGGCTGGCGCGCGCTACACCTCGGGCTACACCGCGTCGAAGCACGCGGCGGTCGGGTTGATGCGGGCTGTGGCGGCGGAAGTGGCGGGCACCGGCGTCACGTCGAACGCAGTGTGCCCGTCGTTCGTCCGCACCGATATGACCGCGACGTCGGTGGCCCGGATCCGCGAGCGCACCGGCCGCGGCGAGGCGGACGCGGAAGCCGCGCTCGCCGCCGCCTCCCCGCTCGGACGGCTGCTCGAACCCGGCGAAATCGCGTACGCCGTGGAGTTTTTCGCCGCCCCGGAGGCGGCCGCGATCAACGGACAGACCCTCGTACTCGACGGTGGAGGAATCCAGAAATGAGCCCGTTCCGCGCCAGTGTCCCGCTCACGAAATCGTGGGAGCACTTCGAGTTCACCGTGGACGACGGGGTCGCGACGGTGACCTTCGACCGTCCGGAAAAGCTCAACGCGCTCACCTTCGACGTCTACGCCGACCTGCGCGACCTGGTCGCCGAATTGCCGCACCGCGGCGACGTGCGGGTGCTCGTGCTCACCGGAAAGGGCCGCGGATTCTGCTCGGGCGGCGACGTCGAGGAAATCATCGGCGAGCTGCAGAAAATGGACACCGCGGAACTGCTCGAATTCACCCGGATGACCGGCGCGGTGGTGAAAGCCATGCGCGAAACGCCGATCCCGATCATCGCGGCGATCAACGGCGTCGCGGCCGGCGCCGGTTCGGTCCTCGCACTGGCGAGCGACTTCAGGCTGCTGGCCGAATCGGCGAAGTTCGCGTTCCTGTTCACGAAGGTCGGCCTGGCGGGCGCGGACATGGGTTCGGCGTATCTGCTGCCGCGCCTGGTCGGCCTCGGCCGGGCGACGGAATTGCTGATGCTGGGTGACAAACTCCCCGCCGCGCGCGCCGAAGCGATCGGGCTGGCGAACCGCGTGGTGCCGGACGCCGAACTGGCCGACGAGGCCACCGCGCTGGCCCGACGGCTCGCGGACGGCCCGGCGCTGGCGTACTCCACCACGAAGGTGCTGCTGACCCGCGAACTCGACAGCGACCTCGGCAGCTCGATCGAGCTGGAAGCCATCACGCAGGCGCTGTTGATGACGGCCAAGGACCACAAGGAGTTCTACGCCGCCTGGACCGCCGGTCGCAGTCCACAGTGGACCGGCCGCTGATTGTCCGTGAAGGGCTCCTTGAGGGAATCTCATTCCCCCAAGGAGCCCTTCACGGACCGCTGGTCAGGCCCGGGTCACCGAGACCTGGAGTTCCGTCACCCAGTCGTCGCGGTTTTCCGGGCACTCCAGGTTGACCTCTCGGGGGTAGCCGGTCGACTGGTAGCCGTTGGCGTCGATCCAGCGGGCCAGGGCCTGAGCCGCCGGATCGATCGTCTCCATCGAGCCGCGGTGCACGACGGCCGCCGCGTGGTCCAGCGGCGGCAGGTCGTGGACCCGGACGTCGCCGTCCCGCGGCGGGGCGGAAACCTCGACGGCGGCGTGGACGACGACCTTGCCGTCGGCCTCCGGGACGTCCTCGTAATAGGCCACTCCGGGTCCGGTGCACCCGATGCCCGCCGCCTCCAGCCGCCGGAAAAGCTCGGCGTAGAGCGGTCCGATGACCGGGCCGATGTCCTCGGGCTCGAAACTCGCGGCGATCGCGGTCAGCTCCGCCACCCGCACGGCGGGGACGCTCTTGATGACGACGTCGTTCTCGGGCATGTGCCCCTCGCTTTCGATCGCGCGGAGCCTCGCCTCGACCCGGACCAGCCGGGCCGCCGCGGCCGCCATCGCCGCCTCCAGGTCAGCCCGCCGCAACCGCAGCATGGCGCCCAGCTGCTCAGCGGTGACCTTCTCGTCGAGGATCTCCTGGACCTGCTGGAGAGTGAAGCCGAGATCCTTGAGCGCGATGACGCGGTTGAGGCGCGCCAGCTGGGCGGCGGCGTAGTACCGGTAACCGGTGGCGGGGTCGACGTGGGCCGGGCGCAGCAGTCCGGTCGCGTCGTAGTGCCGCAGCATGCGGACCGAGACGCGGCCGTGCCGGGCGAAATCTCCGATAGTGAACATGACGTCTTAGAGTTGACCGCCTGACACGGTGTGAGAGTCAAGAAGCTGATCAGAGGTCGGTGTAGGCGAGCGCGTTCTCCTCCAGGGAGCCGAACCACAGGCGCCCGTGGTACTCGCGGATGCCCACCAGCAGGTGGAATCCCGGGATCTCGCCGCGCAGTTCCCGCACCACCGAACCGTCCGGGGCGACGGCGACCGCGCCCACCCGGCGTTTCGGCGCGGGCTGCACCGCGTCCGGCAGAGCGCGCACCGCCGTCCGGACCGCGCGGGGCAGACGGCGCACGACGTCGAGGGCGCGGACGCGCGGGCTGGCCTCGGTGATCCAGATCAGGCCGTCCGAACCGGTCGCGATGTTGTCCGGGAAGCCGGGCAGATCGTCGATCAGGACGTCCTGGTCGCCCGCGCGCGGACCGGTCAGCCAGACCCGGCTCACCCGGCACGCGCCGGTTTCGGCAACCGCCACAAAGGACTCGTCCGGCGGGAGAGCGACGCCGTTCGCGAACTGGAGACCGTCGGCGAGCAGGTCGATGTGACCGTCCGGCGCTCGGCGCAGCAGCCGTCCGCCCGCAGTCTGTTCGATGAGGTCGTCACGCCAGTTGTCGATGCCGAAGCGACGCGAGGAGTCCGTGAAGTAGACCGTGCCGTCGGCGGCGACCGCGGCGTTGTTGCAGAACACGAAATCCAGCCCGGCACCGGATGTCGCGAGGGTCGTGGTCTCGCCGCCGGCCAGCGGCATGGTCAGCAACCCGGCGCGGGCGTCGCAGATCAGCAGTTCGTCATCGCCGTACAGTTCCAGCCCGAGCGGGCGGCCGCCGGTGTCGCCGATCAGGTCGATCCGCCGCCCGTCCGGGGAAAGCCGCAGGATCCGGCCGTCGTCGACGCCGGTGTAGACCCGGCCCTCGGCGTCCACGACCACGTCTTCCGGACCGTGCCCGTTCACCGGGACGACCGTGACCTCACCGAACCGCACGCCGGCCTCCTACCGGTAGCTGAGCAGCCGCGCGTTCTCGCCTTCGAGATGCGGATGCTCGTTGAAGGACAACAGGTTCACGCCGCCGCGGCCGGACGTCAGCTTCGTGATTCCGGTGTTCACGGTGACGCGGTTCAGCTTCAGCAGCCCGGGCCCCGGCGTGCCCAGCAACGATCCGGCGACCGCGCCCAGCACCCCGCCGGAGGTGAACACGAGCCCGTTTTCGCCCTTGCCCAGCGAACCGGCCAGTTCCGCCAGCGCCGCCGTGGAGCGGCCGAGGAAGGCGGGCCAGCTTTCCGCGCACGGACCGGTGTCGCCGGAGTCGACCCACGCGGTCAGCGCGGCGTCCAGCAACCGCTGGTACTCGCGCGAATCCTGTTGCGGCGCACCGCCCGCGTGGTGCGCCGCGATGTCGACGTGGTCGTATTCGTTCCAGCGTTCGTCCTCGATCACCGGCACGTCGCAGCCGAGGACCTTCAACGCCGTCGCCGCGGTGTCCCGCTGGCGGGCCAGCGTTCCCGAGCGCACCTGCGCGAACTCGACCCCGCGCCGTTTCAGCTCCGCGCCGACTACTGTGGACTGTTCGAAACCCAGCGGCGACAACGCGTCGTAATCCGCCGCGCCGAACGACGCCTGCCCGTGCCGGATCAGGTAGATCGCACCCATTTATGCCCGTCCCGTCAGGAAAACATCCGAAGCAACCGGCCCGGAGCGAAGCGTACCGCGAGACTCAGCGGTACCCAGGGCCACGAAGGCACGTACGCGCGCTTCGGCTCCGCTTCGATCGCCTTGACCAGCGCGTGCGCTCCGGCTTCGGCCGACACCATCAGCGGGTTGGGCTTGGTCGAGCGCGCGGTCATCTCGGAGCTGATGTAGCCGGGCCGAACGTCGGTGACCGTGATGCCGTGGCTGCTCAGTTCCAGCCGCGCGCCGTCGGTGAACGCGGAGATCCCGGCCTTCGACGCGGAGTACGCGGTGAGGTTCCGGGGAAAACCGCGCAGCGCCATGAACGACGAGATCACCGCGAGGTGCCCGTCGCGCTGCTCGCGGAAGATCCCCGCCGCCGCCTCGATCTGGGCCACCGCGCCGACGAGGTTGGTTTCGAGGGTCTGCAGGTTGGCGTCGAACCGGCCTGCGCCGACCGGCTGCCCCTTGCCGAGCCCGGCGTTGACGATCACGCGGTCGAGCCTGCCGAGCTCCGTCCGGAACTCCTCGAACACGTCGAAGACGCGCGCGTGGTCGGTGACGTCGAGCGCGCGCGTCGCGACGGTGATGCCCGGGTACGCGGCGCGCAGCTCGGCGGCCAGGTCGTCGAGCCGTTCGGTGCGCCGGGCGCACAGCGCGAGATTGCGGCCGCGAGCGGCGAACTGCCGGGCCATTCCCTCGCCGAGACCGGAGCTGGCTCCGGTGATCAGGATGTTCTGCCGCAGGACCATGCCCGGAGCCTACCCGCTGGTAACCAATCAGACGCTCCCGCGGCTCACGCTGCCGCCCACCTCCGCTCGGCCCGCTCCCGGCTGCCGGGAATCAGCCGGAAGAGCAGCTTCGGCACCGCCCCGGCGAAGTAGTACGTCTTGCCGTCGACCTCCAGCGCGTGCTGCGCTTTGCCCGCGGGCGCTTTGTCCGCCGGCCCCAGGCTCAGTGCGAACGCGCACTTGCCGTCGAACTCCGGCTCGGCCATTTCACGCCCCCGGCGGGGGAAGGATTTCCAGCACGTCGATCGTGCCGATCTCGGTGTGCGGGTGCCCCTCGAGAAGACTCCGCACCGCGTCCGCCGAATCGGCCTGCAGGATCGAGTACCCGCCGATCGTGCCGTCCCCGCCCGCGGTGGGCGCGCCGCCGTCCACCACCGCTTCGCCCGCTTTCGCGAACCACGCCATCCAAGCCTGCATCCCGGCGGCCTGCTGTTCCGGCGTCGCCTGGGCCATCCGCTCCGCGGCCGACTGGTCGGCGCGGTAAAGGAGAAGGAATTTCGCCATACCGATCACCTGCGATCGAGGGAAACCGCCCCGCTGACGGGGATCGGGCTCATGGTCTGCCGCTTCGGCCGCTCGCGCAAGTCCGGCGGATCCGGCGCGGATGACCGGTGGCCCGGCCTCTGGGGGCATGCCGGGCCACCGGTTCCGGGCGCGGCCGCCGGCCGGGCGCGGGGCGCGGTCCGCGCTGCCGGGGCCGAGGCTCCGGACGCGCCGGGGGCGGCGCGTTCCGTCCTGGCCATGGAAGCGCGACCGTGCAGGTCAGGGCAATGGTTCACAGTTGCCAGTACTAGCCCGTTCGTCGGAGTGGTACGGCGGTACAACCTGGTCCGGCGGCTGCTACCGTGCCTGTGTCGGACTCGGCACAGTCGGTTACCGCTGGGGGCGGTCGAGAAGGAATGACGCAGCGACATGCAGGCCACGCGGGTCCGGACGCCGACGGAGGCGCCCGGACCGCCTTCGCGAGCGCGCTGCGCGCCGCGATCGGAGCCAGCGGGCTTTCCCTGGACCGGATCCAGGCACGGCTGCGCGCCCGGGGCGCGACGGTGAGCGTGACGGCGCTCAGCTATTGGCAGTCGGGCAAACGCCAGCCGGAACGCGCCGGATCGCTGTCGGCGGTGCGGGTGCTGGAGGAAATCCTCGACGTCCCCGACGGCGCGCTGCTCGGCCTGCTGCCGCCGCCCCGTCCGCGCGGCGCGAGCAGGCGCGACCGGGCGGGCGAGGAACCGGTCACCTTCACCCGCGAGATCCTGCAGCCGCTGCTGGACCGCGTCGGCGCGCCGGACGCGCTGGACCAGCAGCACCAGCTGAAGCTCATCGGACTGCACGACCGCTGCGACATCGCGGCCGACGGAGGCCAGCTCGCGGTCACCTCGCGCGCGGTCTTCCAGTCCGGTGCGGACGGTCAGGACCGCTGGCTCCTGGTGTACGCGCAGGGTGACGCGACCGCGGTGCCCGACTTGCAGCCGGTGCGCAACTGCCGCGTCGGACGCGCCGAAGTGGACGACGACCACGGCATCCTGGTGGCCGAATTGCTCTTCGACCGCGCGCTGGAACGCGGCGAGACGCATCTCATCGAGTACACCCTGCGCAACTCCGGGCCGCCGTATCCGCAGTGCCGGGCCACGCACTACCGGGAATTCCGCCGCCCGGTCCGCGAGTACCTGCTGGAGATCCGCTTCGATCCGACCGCGGTGCCCGCCCGCTGCTGGCAATACGCGAACGCCACCGACGAAGCGCCCGCCCGGCGCCGTCTGCGGCTCGACAGCGGCAACGGCGTGCACGCGATCGCGCTGGACTTCGGACCGGGGATCTTCGGCATCGGCTGGGGTTCGTGAGTCCGGCGGCTGAGCTGCGGGAGCTGACCGTTCTGGTCGACACGGGACGGTGGCGCGAGACGGTTCTGGATTCGGTGTGTCTTGTGGTGCCGGCGGGGCTCACTGCGCTGCTCGGCGAATCCGGATGCGGCAAATCGATGGTCGCGGCGGCACTGACGGGCTCGCTTCCTTCGGTTGCGCACCGGACTGGGGAGGTGCGCGTTCGTGGCAGCGTCGGGTTCGTGCCGCAGTCCGGGGTCACGGCGTTCGCCGCGGAGCGAACCGTCGGCTCGCAATTGGACGAGCGTCAGCAGCTCTATCGCGGCCGGAGCGTCGAGGACGCCTGCAAGGCAGCGGTCTATCCCGCGGAGACACTGGATCTTTATCCGCACCAGCATTCCAGCGGGCAAATCCAGCGGGCCGCGCTCGCGGCGGCCCTGCTGTCCGAACCGGATCTCCTTGTGGTGGACGAACCCAGCGCCTCGCTCGACCGCGGCACCGCCTACGAAGTGTGGGCCAGCCTGCGCGCCTATGCCGATACTGGCACCGCCGTGCTGGCCATTACCCACGACGGCACGCTGCTGGCCGAGACCGGGTACGCCGACGCGATGGTGTTCATGCGCGACGGACGCACCGTCGCCGCCGGGTCGCTCGCCGAGATTCAAACCCGCGCAAATCCTTACCTGGAGGGCTTTTTTCAGTGACCGTGCTCAACTGAGCTTGGTCCGCAACACCTTCCCGGTCGCGTTGCGCGGCAACTCCTCCAAGAACTCCACATCCCGCGGCACCTTGTAGCGCGCCAGATTCGCCTTCACGTACTCGCGCACGCCGTCCTCATCCAGCGTCGAACCTTCCGTGCGCACCACAAAGGCCTTGAGCCGCTCGCCGAAATCCGGGTCCTCGACGCCGATCACCGCGGCTTCGAGGACGTCTTCCCGCTCCACCAAAAGGTTTTCCACCTCGATCGGGAACACGTTCTCGCCGCCGGAGACGATCATCTCGTCGTCGCGGCCGTCGATGAACAGCAGGCCGTCCTCGTCGAAGTGGCCGACGTCGCCGCTGGAGAGCAGGCCGTCGATGATCTCCTTGTTGCGGCCGTCGGTGTAGCCGCCGAAGCTGAGCCCGCTGCCGACGAACACCCGTCCGGTCACGTGCGGCTCGGTGATCTTGGTGCCGCGCTCGTCATACAGCGCGACGCGGCAGCCGACCGGCGCGCGTCCCACGGTGCCTGGCGCGCGCTTCCAGTCCTCCGGTGTCGCGACGGTCGCCACTGCGACTTCCGTGGAGCCGTACAGGTTGTGCACGACGTCGCCGAATTCCTCGTTCGCCCGGTTGCCGAGATCCGGCGACAGCGCGGACCCGGCGACGAAGATGATCCGCAGGCACGAGGTGTCGTAGCGATCGCGGACTTCCTTCGGCAGGTCGACGATCCGCTGGAGCATCGTCGGCACCAGAACGAGCGCGGTGCACCGATGCGTGGCGACGCCCTTCAGCGTGGCCTCCGGGTCGAACTTCCGGCGCATCACCACCGTGCAGCCGAGCGCGAAGCTGAGGATGAACTGCGACAGCCCGGTGCCGTGGAACAGCGGCGCGCCCATGAAGGTCGCTTCGCCGGAGCGCAGCGGGATTCGGTCCAGGAACTGTGCCGACGCCAGCGCGGACGTGTGCGGTCGCGGCGCGCCCTTGGGGGTGCCGGTGGTGCCGCTGGTGAGCAGCACGAACCCGCCGGCTTTGGCGGGCGCGGGCACCGGGCGGTCGTCGGTGCTGGCGATGATCTCGGCGAGCACCGGGATCTCGTGGCCGCCCGGCTGGTCCACCCAGGCCAGGTAGCGGTCGACGTCTCCGTCGATCGCGTCGAGCAGACCGGTGAACTCCTGGTCGTAGACGAGCGCGGTGACGCCCTCGCGGTTGGCGACGTCGGCGAACTGCGGCTTGGCGAACCCGGTGTTCATCAGCAGCAACCGAGCGCCGAGCTTGCCCGAGGCGGCCATCGTGAGCACGAGCCCGCGGTGGTCGCGGCACAGCGCGGCGATCACCGAACCGGGGCCGAGGCCGCGCTGCGACCAGGCGCGAGCGAGCGCGTTGGACTGGTCGTCGAGCTGCTTGAAGGTGAGCGGGCCGAGATCGTCGACGATCCCGACGGCCGTCGAATCACGCCGGGCCGCGATGTGGTTCGCGCCGGCGAACGGGCCGTACTTGCGGATCGCGACGAGGGAACGCAGGCCCTCGTCGAGGCGGGGAAACGGCACCAGCCCGGCGCGCCGCATCACCTCGACGCTGCGCACGGTCTCGGTCAGCTTGCCGGCCACCTGACCGGCCAGCTCGGCCACACTCATCCGGGCACCTCCATTGCTGCTGCGGGAGCGCCCACGCCGACGGTCTCCGTACCGCCGGTATGGGAGTTACTCGACAGTAAAGCAAGGCCCGGCCGCGCACCAGTGCCCGGCCGGGGAGGAAATCTCCGGTACCGGTCACCGGCTGTCCGTGAAGGGCTCCTTGCGGGAATCTGATTCCCTCAAGGATCCCTTCACGGACGTCTGCGGCCATGTCAGGGAACTAAGCTGCGCGGCCCAGGCCCGCTGACCGTCCACAAAGGATGGAAGTGCCGCCGGAATGCGTGATTTATGACCGTATGACCGCTTGTTGAGATCCGTGAGGGGAACCCTGAGGGACTCTGAGTCCCTCAGGGTTCCCCTCACGGACGCCTGACCCCGCCCGGATCCTCCGACCTGGGCAAACCGCACCCGAAGCACCGCCCTCAAGTCGCTGAAATGGGGCTGCGAGTCCCTCGAGGAGCCCTTCACGGACCGCAGAGAACCAGGCCGGGCGCCGGGTGTGCGGAAATTGTCGGTGCTGGTCCGCACAATGTGACGGTGCAGGTGATCACCGGCCGGGAGGAAGAGTCCGGCTACACGATCGAGGGCCCCGCGGGGACCCTCCGCGGGCTGTCGCGCGCCGACTGGGTCGACGAGGTACGTCGGCTGGAAGCGGCCGAGAGCCCGCGCTGGGTGCTGCCCTCGGCCGAGGAGAGCTACCCCGCGCTGGTCAAGGCTGGCGTGCGGCTGGGCCGGTGCTACGACCTGTCGCTCGCCGAAGGACTGCTGCTCGCCTACGAGGGCCGGGAGGGCGAATCACGCAGCCTGCGGGCAGCGTGGGCCCGGGCGAACGGGGACGAACCGCCCGACGACGGCCCGGCCTTCGGCGAGGACGCCCAGCCCACGCTGTTCTCTCCGCGCGGCCCCGGCCTGCCGCCGGGCGTCACGGTCGTCGCCGCGGCCCGACGAGTCCTGGCTGAGCAGGAGAAACGCGTGGCCGCCACCGAGGCCCCCGCCCGGATGCGGCTGCTGCTCGCGGCCGAGTCGGCAAGCGCGCTGGCCGCCGCCGAAATCTCCGCCGCCGGGCTCCCCTGGCGCGCTGACCGCCATCTGCAACTGCTGGAAGAACGTCTAGGACCGCGCGTACCCGCTGGTCAACGCCCGAAAGCCCTCGTCGAGCTAGCCGCGAAGATCTCGGCGGCCCTGGGCGGACGGCCGGTGAACCCCGACTCGTCGGCCAGCGTCGTACGCGCGCTCGGCCGGGAAGGCATCGAAATCCCGGCAGCGCGGAAATACCTGCTGCAGGACATCGACCACCCCGCCGTCGCGCCCTTGCTGGAGTACAAGGAACTGTCGCGGCTGCATTCGGCCAACGGCTGGGCGTGGCTGGACGAATGGGTCACCGACGGACGATTCCGGCCGCACTACGTCGTCGGCGGCGTGGTGTCCGGCCGCTGGGCCACCCGGGGCGGCGGGGCGCTGCAGATCCCGCGCGCGCTGCGTTCCTGTGCGTCCGCGGACCCCGGCTGGAAACTCGTTGTCGCCGACGGCGCACAGCTGGAGCCGCGCGTCCTCACCGCGTTGTCCGGCGACCGCCGCCTGGCCGAAGTCGCCGCGGCGACCGATTTGTACGCCCGATTGGCAGAAGCCCTGTTCTCCGGCACGCGCTACGTCCCGCTCCGCCCCGGGGACACGCGAGACGACCGTTCGCGCGCGAAGATCGCCATGCTCTCCGCGATGTACGGCGGCACGTCTGGCGAGGCTGGGCCGCTGCTTGCGTTGCTGCGCCAGCGTTTCCCGGACGCGGTGTCCTATGTGGAGCACGCCGCCGCGGCGGGTGAGCGAGGCGAGCGGGTCCGGTCTCGACTGGGCCGCACCTCCCCGGCCCCGTCTGCGGCTTGGCGCGCCTTGACCGGTGGCCTCACCGAGGACGAGGCGACGGAGACTCGCGCGCGCCGGGCGTCGCGGAGCTGGGGGCGGTTCACGCGGAACTTCGTGGTGCAGGCCAGCGCGGCTGACCTGACCGCGGTCTTGTTGGCCACCTTGCGCGGGCGGCTGCCCGACCCGGCGCATTTGGTGTTCTTCCTGCACGACGAGGTGATCGTGCATGCGCCCGCGGAGCTGGCGGACGAGGTCGCGGCGATCGTGGAGGCGGCGATCCAGGAGGCCGCGAGGCTGGTCTTCGGCGAGGCCTGCCCGGTGCGATTTCCGATGCACGCGAAGCCGGTGGACACTTACGCGGAGGCGAAGTGAGCGCGCTCGCCTCGGCGGCCTTCCCAGCCGCCCCAGGAATGTCCGCACACCACACGGCGGGCTCCGCCTCACCGGTACGGCTGAACGCCGGACCGCACCGGGTCACCGTGGACGGATTTCGAGCGCTTCTCCCGTGCGAGCCTACGGCAGCCGGGCCGTCCTCAGTCGCCGATCTTGACCTGCATTCGCACAGTTCCGCCGGGATGATCGCGAAAGTAAGTCAGGATCTGCGCGCTGTCCGCCGTGCAGCCGGCGTTCGTGAAGCCGTTTTGTTCCGTGTAGCCCAGAATGACGGAACATTTCGCGATAAAGGTGTACCGGTCGGGCAGCAGCACGAAGAACGTCGCCACCGCGGTGCCCGGCCCGCCGTCATTACGGAAAATGGCGCTCATCGTGCACGCGGAGCCCTGACACGGTCCGTCCCATTGAGAGGACCGCACCTGGAACGCCGGTTCCGCGGGCACGGTGGTGCTGGGACTGTCCGGAGTTTCCAGGGTGCTGCGCGGGGCGGTGCTCGGCGTGATTTCGACTGTGCGCACTGGGCTTGTCGGCGGTGTGCCAGCAAGCGTGTCCGTCGCCTGCGCCCGGCCCGCCCCGGCGACTGAATCGCCCGCGGCTCCGGAAACCGGGGTGTTTTTGCTCGTGGGCGGCGAAATCCATTCCTTTAACGGATTGAACCCGGTCAGCGTATTGACAGCCACCAGAATAGCCAGAACGCCGCTCACCACGCCGATGATCAACGACCATTTCTTGAAGCCGGAATCGTCGTCGGGCTTCTTCGGCTCGTCCCCCTCGCCTGCCATCGGGCGATTCTACAGCGCCTCGTCCAACGCCTTCGTAATCCGCTTCAGCGACACCGGATGCGCCGTCCCCAATGTCTGCGCGAAGAAGCTCACCCGGAGTTCCTCGATCATCCACCGCACCTCCGCCAGGGCGGGCGAAGACGTCCCGGGCGGCAAGGCAGCCAGCGCGTCCTGGTATTCCTTCGTGATCCACGCGACGTCGGCCATGCGCTGCAGGTCCCGCGTCTGCTCCAGCGGCAGCTTCTCCAACCGCCGCTCGATGCCGCGCAGGTACCGGACCACGTTCGACAGCCGTCCGGCGCCCGTTTCCGTCACGAATCCCTGGTGCACCAAGCCGTCCAGCTGACGGCGGATGTCCGCCAGCGACTCGGCCGGGCCGCGGGTGTCGGACAGGCGCGTTTCGACGTCGATGGCCGCACGCAGGATCCGCTCGACCTCCGTCAAAACCTCCAGCACCTTCGGGTTCAGCCCCGCCCGCACCTTTTCCAGCAGCGCGGCGAAACCCGCCTCGTCCCAGACCGGGCCGCCCGCGGCGGCCATCAGCGCGTCGACAGCACAGTCGACGCAATCCTCCAGGAGGCCCGCGACACTGCCATGCGGATTGCGGTTCAGCACCAGCTTCGAGGAGTTCGACAGCGAGCGCGTAATGAACTTCATCGGCGAGTTCAGGTTCAGCCGCAGCATTCGCCGCGTGCCGGACCACATCGCGTGTTGCTGTTCGGCGGGCGTGTCCAGCAGCCGCACGGCCACCGACGCGCCCTCGTCGACCAGCGCCGGATACGCCTTCACATCGTGGCCACGCCGGGTCGAGGCGAACACCTTCGGCAGCTCGCCGAAGGACGGCTGCACCAGGCCGGCCTTCTCAATACTGTTGGCAGCCTTGGAAATCGTCTCCCGCACGCGCGGCGCGAGACGGCGCTTCAGCTCGTCCAGGTCCTTGCCCTCGGCCACCCGCTTGCCGCGCTCGTCCACCACCCGGAAGGTGATCCGGAGGTGATCCGGCACCGTCGAGAGGTCCCACGCCGAATGCGGGACGTCGATGCCGCGCATCGCGTGCAGTTCGTCGCCGAGGATGTCGAGAAGCGGACCGTCCGAAGGAGACATTCGCGTCAACGCGTCCGCGGCCGTGTCGGGAGCCGGGACGAAGTTGCGCCGCAACGTTTTCGGCAGCGACTTGATCAGCTGCGTCGCCAGTTCGCCGCGCAGGCCAGGCACCTGCCAGTCGAAGCCGTCCGGCGTCACCTGGTTCAGCACCGGCAGCGGGATGTGCACGGTCACGCCGTCGGCGTCCGCACCGGGCTCGAACTGGTAGGTCAGCTTGAAGACGTGCGTGCCCTGCGTCCACGAGTCCGGGTAGTCCGATTCGCGGACCGCGCCCGCGACCTCGTTGATGAGCATGGACTTCTCGAACGACAGCAGGTCCGGCTCGTTCCGCCGCGCCTTCTTCCACCAGCTGTCGAAGTGCCGCACGGACACGATGTCCTCGGGCACTCGCGCGTCGTAGAACTCGTACAGCGTCTGGTCGTCCACCAGGATGTCGCGCCGCCGGGCGCGGTTCTCCAGGTCTTCGACCTCGTCCAGCAGCGCGCGGTTCTCCGAGAAGAATCGATGGTTCGTGTGCCAGTCGCCCTCGACCAGCGCGTGCCGGATGAACATCGCGCGCGAGATCTCCGGGTCGATGCGGCCGTAGTTCACCCGCCGGTCCGCGATGAGCGGAACGCCGTACAGCGTCACCTTCTCGGTCGCCATCACCGCGCCCTGCTTGCGCTCCCAGTGCGGCTCCGAATACGAACGCTTCACCACGTGCTGCGCGAGCGGTTCGACCCAGTCCGGCTCGATCCGCGCGTTGACCCGGCCCCACAGCCGCGACGTCTCGACCAGCTCGGCCGACATGACCCAGCGCGGCTGCTTCTTGAACAGCGCCGAACCGGGGAAAACGGAGAACCGGGCGCCGCGCGCGCCGAGATAGTCGCCCTTGGCCGGGTCCTTGAGCCCGATGTGCGAAAGCAGCCCGGAAATCAGCGCCGTGTGCACGTGCTGCGGTCCGGCGGGCGTGGTGCTGAGCGTGATGCCGAGCGGTTTGGCGAGCTGGCGCAGCTGGCCGAAGATGTCCTGCCACTCGCGGATCCGCAGGTAGTTCAGGTATTCGGTGCGGCACATCCGGCGGAACTGGTTGCCGGTCAACGTCTTCTGCTGTTCGCTGACGTACTCCCACAGCTTCAGGTAGGAGAGGAAGTCCGACGTCGGGTCCGCGAACCGGGAGTGCTGCGCGTCGGCGGCCTGCTGTTTCTCCGCCGGACGCTCGCGCGGGTCCTGAATGGACAGTGCGGCGGCGATGATCATCACCTCGCGCACGCAGCCGTTCTGCGCGGCCTCCAGCACCATCCGGCCCATCCGCGGGTCGACCGGCAGCAGCGCGAGCTTCCGGCCGACCTCGGTGAGCTTCGAGGAATCGCCGGTCTCGAACGCGCCGAGTTCCTGCAGCAGCTGCACGCCGTCGGTGACCTGGCGGCGGTCCGGCGGCTCGACGAACGGGAACGCGTTCATGTCGCCGAGGCCGAGCGACGTCATCTGCAGGATGACCGACGCCAGGTTCGTCCGCAGGATCTCCGGATCGGTGAACTCCGGCCGCGATTCGAAGTCTTCCTCCGAGTACAGCCGGATGCAGATACCGTCCGAGGTACGACCGCAACGACCCTTGCGCTGGTTCGCCGACGCCTGCGAGACCGCCTCGATCGGCAGCCGCTGCACCTTCGTGCGGTGGCTGTAGCGGGAGATGCGCGCGGTGCCCGGATCGATCACGTACTTGATCCCGGGCACGGTCAGCGAGGTCTCGGCGACGTTCGTGGCCAGCACGATCCGCCGTCCGGTGTGCCGCTGGAACACGCGGTGCTGGTCAGCCGCGGACAGCCGCGCGTACAGCGGCAGTACCTCGGTGTTCCGCAGGTCCAGCCGGTTCAGCACGTCCGCGGTGTCGCGGATTTCGCGCTCGCCGGAGAGGAACACGAGGATGTCGCCCGCCGCCTCGCCGGACAGCTCCTGGACCGCCTCGGCGATCGCCTGCGTCTGGTCGCGGTCCGGGTCGCCCTCGGGCTCGTCCGGGTCCACGAGCGGGCGGTAGCGCACCTCGACCGGGTAGGTCCGGCCGGAGACCTCGACGATCGGCGCGTCGTCGAAATGCCGCGAGAACCGCTCCGGGTCGATGGTCGCCGACGTGATGACGACCTTCAGGTCGGGACGGCGCGGCAGCAGCTGCTTGAGATAGCCGAGGATGAAGTCGATGTTGAGGCTGCGCTCGTGCGCCTCGTCGATGATCAGCGTGTCGTACTGGCGCAGCATCCGGTCGGTCTGGATCTCGGCCAGCAGGATGCCGTCGGTCATCAGCTTGACCAGGGTGTCCTGGCCGGAGTGGTCGGTGAACCGGACCTTGTAGCCGACCGTGTCGCCCAGTTCGGTCTTCAGCTCGCTGGCGATCCGGTCGGCGACCGTGCGCGCGGCGAGCCGGCGCGGCTGGGTGTGCCCGATCTGCCCGCGCACGCCGCGGCCCAGCTCCAGGCAGATCTTCGGCAGCTGCGTGGTCTTGCCCGACCCGGTCTCCCCCGCGACGATCACCACCTGGTGATCGCGGATCGCGTCGCCGATCTCGTCCTTGAGCCTGCTGACCGGCAGCTCGGCGGGGTACTCGATCTTCGGCACGCTTTCGCGGCGCTGCTGCACGCGCAGCAGCGCCGTTTCGACGTCGGCAGCGATGCGCTCGGCCGTCTCCTGCTTGCCACGAGACCGGCGCGCGCCGTCGAGACGACGACGGAGCCGGTACTCGTCGCGCAGCATCAGTTCGGGCAGCTGGGCGCGCAGCTCTGCGAAGGGGGATGGAGTGGACATACTTGGGCCAAGGATAGCCGTGCGTGACGGTCGTGGCTTCCGAATATGCCGCGAGTGACAGCCCCGCCTCGCCGGTTCACGGCACCGGGGCCGGCCGCGGCTGCACGAGCTTGGCCGGAAGCAGCCAGGTCAGCCGGTCCGAGCGGAGCACGGCGAGCGGTCCGATCACGGCCAGGAGCAGCACGTATCCGGCGACGAACGGGGCCACCCGCGAGTCGAGCCCGGCCGCGGTCGCCATCGTCGCCAGTACCAGCGAGAACTCGCCCCGGGTCAGCACGGTCAGGCCGATGTTCACGCCTTCCTGCCGGTCGAAGCCGTGCAGCCGGGCGGCGAACGCCCCGGCGGCGAGGTTCAGCACCAGCGTCAGCACGACGGCGGCGAGCACCGGGAGGACGACCGTGCCGACCGCGCCCGGGTCGATCGACAGCCCGAAGATGAAGAAGAACAGCGCGCCGAACGCGTCCCGCAGCGGCAGCACCAGCTTGTGCACCCGCGGCGCGACCTGGGAATTGCCGAGCATCATGCCGACCATGAACGCGCCGATCGCGTCGGAAACGCCCACCTCCTCGGCCGCCGCGGCACCGAGCACGGCGACGCCGACGAAGCAGACGGTGAGCAGTTCGTCATCCGCCGAGCCGAAGAGCCGCGACACCAGCCGTCCGCCCCAGCGGGCCAGCGCGGCGAGGACGAGCAGGAAGCCGAACGCCTTGCCGAAGTCGGCGAGCGCCGCGCCGAATCCGTCGGCGCCGCTCAGCACGGGCTGCAGCAGGGCCAGGTACAGCGCGAGGAACAGGTCTTCCAGCACGACGATGCCCATGATGAGGCGGGATTCCCGGTTGTTCATCCGCCGGGTTTCCAGGAGCAGTTTGGTGACGATGGCCGAGGACGAGATGCCGATCGCGCCGGCGATCACCAGCGCCTCGCGCGTGCCCCAGCCGAGCGCGAAGCCGAACGCGAGCCCGCCGCCGATGTTCAGCACGAGGTACGCCAGCCCCGCCCAGGCGAGTCTGGCGCCGCCGCGGGCGAGGTCGTCGAGCGAGAACTCCAAGCCGAGATAGAAGAGCAGGAACACGAGGCCGAGCCCGGCCAGCACGCCGAACTCGGCCGGATCGTCCACAAGGGACAGTCCGGGGGTGTGCGGGCCGAAGACGAAACCGGCCAGCATGAACAGGGGAATCGTGGGCAGCCCGATCCGGGCGCCGACGCGGGCGAGGGCGCCGGCGGCGAGAAACGCGCCGCCGACGGCCAGCAAAGCATGACCGTTGCTCATGAAATCCTCTTGAGAGCCGGGTACAGGTGGGGAACGAGTACTCAGCACTCGGGAGGGGCCCGCGCCGCGGCGGGCGCGGGCGCGCGGTCCAGTTCCGCCGGCGGTGCGGCGGAAAACGGGACAGTGCACCGATCCGGCCGGGCAAGGCGGATCTCGCCCGGGGCGTCGGCGAGCGGCAGCGGGTGCGCCGCGACGAGGTGCGGGCCCTGTTCCTGGACCAGGGCCGGTTCGGGGTCGTGCGGACGCGGGCCGGCCGGTCCCGGGCCGGGGACGGCGACGCCGAGCAGGAGCAGCGCGGCAAGTGCCACGACGAGGATGGACCGGTGCCGCGGCGCGGAAGCGGCGGCAGCAGTCGTCATCTCGGGACGAGTTTACCATGTCTTTAACGTGCGCCGAGAGCTTCTGCTGACGTCCATAGTGGACAGTCCAACGACGACTCCCGCTGTTCCAGTGGATTTTCAGCCGCCTTCAGGCAATCTTCATCGTCCACAGTGGATCGACCGCGTTCACATCTGTGAAAAGTTTTCGCATCCCTTGCCTCGCGGCTTCACGCTCGGTTATCGTGGCGCTACGCCGCAGCAGTACCCGGAACCGGTCATTCGCCGGTCCGGCCGCCTTGCCCACGTACCGCGGAAAGGGATTCCCCTCATGCGCAAGACGATGCGGCCCACGCTGGTCGCCGGTCTCACGGCTGCCTCGGCCCTCGCCCTCGTGTTCAGCACCCCCGCTCTCTCGGCCGCCGCCGTGCCCGCCCCGCTCGCCGCCTCAGCAGTGTCTTCATCCGTGCTGGGATCCGGCGGCGACCTCGCGTCTCCCGAGAAAAAAGAGATCGCGATGCAGCTCGTGTCGAGTGCGGAGAACTCGTCGCTCGACTGGAAGAAGCAGTACTCGTACATCGAGGACATCAAGGACGGCCGCGGCTACACCGCGGGCATCATCGGGTTCTGCTCCGGCACCGGCGACATGCTCGAACTCGTGCAGGCCTACACCAAGTCCGTGCCGGACAACCCGCTCGCGAAGTTCTTGCCAGCGCTGGAAAAGGTCAACGGCTCCGATTCGCACGAAGGTCTCGGCGCGCCGTTCGAGAGCGCTTGGAAGGAAGCCGCGGGCACTCAGGAATTCCAGGCCGCGCAGAACAGCGAGCGCGACCGCGTGTACTTCGACCCGGCGGTGAACCAGGGCAAGTCGGACGGTCTCGGCGCGCTCGGCCAGTTCATCTACTACGACGCGATCGTGATGCACGGCCCCGGCACGAGCACCGACAGCTTCGGCGGTATCCGCGACGCCGCGCTGTCGAAGGCGAAGCCACCGGCCCAGGGCGGCGACGAAACCGCCTACCTCAAGGCATTCCTCGACGCGCGCAAGGTGGTCATGAAGAAGGAAGAGGCGCACGCGGACACGTCCCGCGTCGACACCGAGCAGCTGGTGTTCCTCAACGACGGCAACCTCGATCTGCACACGCCGCTAAAGTGGCAGGTCTACGGCGACCCATACGAGATCAACTGAATCCCCGGCAAGTTCTCACGGTCACCGCGCACAGCGCGTCCGCGTGGGACCACGACGGCGACCGCTGGGTACGGGCACTCGGTCCGTACCCAGCGGAAGTCGGCGCGCAAGGAATCGGCGTCGCGCGCGAAGGACTTTCCCTTACCCCAGCCGGAATCTGGCCGCTCACCGAGGCTTTCGGCATCGAGCCGAACCCCGGTACCCGGCTCCCCTATCGGCAGGTGACCACTTCGGACTGGTGGGTGTCCGATGTGCACTCTCCGCTCTACAACACGCATTACCGAGGCACACCAGGCCAATTCGACGAAGCGGCGGGCGAGAACCTCGGTGCGGCGGGCCCGGCGTACGCGCACGCGGTGGTGATCGACTACAACCGCTCGCCGGTCGTGCCCGGTGCCGGTTCGGCGTTTTTCCTGCACGTGACCACCGGCGGACCGACCGCCGGCTGTGTCGCTCTCGCGCAAAACGATCTCATCGCAGTGCTGCGCTGGCTCGACCCCGCGCGGAAACCCGTCATCGCAATAACTGATCAGCCGTCCGCGTGTTGATGATCCGTTCCGGTCCGATGCCCGCGTTTTCCGCCCGCTCGCAGCCGTAGACCTGCCAATCGAGCTGACCGGGCGCGTGCGCGTCGCTGTCGATCGCGAACTCGCAGCCCAGCTCGACGGCCTGGCGCAGCAACCGCATCGGCGGATCGAGCCGGTCCGGCCGCGAGTTGATCTCCACCGCCACCCCGTTCTCGCGGCAGGCGGTGAACACCTTCTCCGAGTTGAACTGCGACTCCGGCCTGCTGCGTCCGCCGACCAGCCGTCCGGTGCAGTGGCCCAGCACGCGGACGTGCGGGTTCTCGACGGCCGCCAGCATCCGCGGAGTCATCTCCCGCGCGGGCATGCGGAGCTTCGAGTGCACACTCGCCACCACGAAGTCGAGCCGGTCCAGGAGCTTCTCGGTCTGGTCGAGCGCACCGTCGTCGAGGATGTCGACCTCGATGCCGTGCAGCAGGCGGAACGGGGCCAGCTGCTCGTTCACTCGCGCGACCTCGTCCATCTGCGCGCGCAGCCGCTCCGGGGACAGGCCGCGCGCGACGGTCAGCCGCGGCGAATGATCAGTGAGCACGATCCACTCATGCCCCAGCTCGCGCGCCGTCTCGGCCATCTCGAGGATCGGGCTGCCACCGTCGGACCAGTCGGAATGCGTGTGACAGTCGCCGCGAAGCGCCGTACGCAGAGCACCGCCGTCCGGCAGCTTCTTTTCGGACAGCTTCGCCGCGTACGCGGGCGTACGGTCGTGCCACGCGTCTTCGATGACCCCCGCAGTGGCTTTGCCGATCCCCTTCAACGCCTGAAGCGTCTTCGCACCGACGCGCGACGCCAGTTCGTCTTCGGAGAGCTTGTCGACCACCGCGGCGGCCTGACGGAACGCGCGCACCCGGTAAGTCGGTTCACCGGCGCGTTCGAGCTGGAAGGCGATGTCGCGCAGGGCGCGGGCCGGGTCCATGACTCCCGTTCTACCCGTTCAGCCGCGCCGAGGCAGCTCATGCCGCTCGACGCCGCGGAGACGGCCGTCGCGGATTTCCGCGGTTTGGTAGGTGCAGAACGGCTGCCGCCGCCGGTCGGTGGGCGAACCGGGGTTGAGCAGCCGCAGCCCGCCGGGCGTCACCGTGTCCCACGGGATGTGGCTGTGGCCGAAGATCAGCACGTCGACGTCCGGATACAACGCGTCGCACCGAGCGGGACGGCCCTTCGCGTCGCCAGTCTCATGGACGACCGCCAGCCGGACGCCTTCCAGCGTCTCGCGAGCCACCTCAGGCAGGCGTTTCCGCAGTTCAGGGCCGTCGTTGTTGCCGTAAACGCCGATCAGCCGGGCGCTGCGGGCCTCAAGCGCGTCGAGAGTGTCCACGTCGACCCAGTCGCCCGCGTGCACCACGACGTCCGCCTTCGCGACTTCGTCCCAGACCTGTGCGGGCAGTTCCTTCGCCCGCTTCGGCAGGTGGGTGTCCGCGAGGAGCAGCAACCGCACGCCGTCACTCCTCCCCGATCGCCTCGAGCACGTGGTCGAGGAACGCCGCGATGTGCGCGCGCAGCAGCTCGGCCGCGCCGTCCTCGTCGCCCTTCTTCGCGGCGGCGAGCACCGCCTTGTGCTCGTTCCATTCCTTGCGCCAGCTGGGATTCGCGTCCCAGCCGACCACCGTGATCAGCGCCGCGCGGTCGCGCAGGTCGTCCAGCATCGACACCATCAGCGGGTTGCCGCAACCCGCGTACAGCGCGCGGTGGAACCGCCGGTTCAGCAGGCTCAACGTGGTCTGGTCGGCCTCCGCGCCCGACGCTTCCTTGAGGACCTGCGCGGCCTCGTCGAACGCCGTGCGGTCCGAAGACCGGATGGCGCGGCGCAGCGCCTCGGGCTCCAGCACCATCCGCACGTCGTAGACCGACCGCGCCAGCTCCGCGTCGACCACGCACACCGACGCGCCCTTGTACGGGCTGAACGTGACCAGCCCGGTGTTGGACAGCACCTTGAGCGCCTCGCGCACGGGCGTCTTCGACACCCCGAGCCGCGCGGCCAGCTCCGCCTCCACGAGCTGCTGACCGGGCACCAGCTCGCGGGCGAGAATGCCGCGCCGGATCTCCTCCAGCACCACCTCGGTGCGGGAGGCGGGGAGGCTGAACGTGGACGGCATGCCGACCCTCCTGGCTTTCGCGCTCGTCCCCGCACATTCAACCAGGCGGGCGTCTCCGAGCGTCGACACGTACGATCATATATCAGATGCCATCCGCCGACCGAGGAGACTCAGCCCGATGAAGGCACCCGAGGACTTGCGCAGCCACCGCTGGTTCGGCGGCGACGACCTGCGGAATTTCAGCCACCGCACCCGTGCCCGGCAGCTCGGCTATGAGCCGGAGGAGCACCTCGGCAAGCCAGTGATCGGCATCCTCAACACCTGGAGCGACATCAACCCGTGCCACCAGCACCTGCGCGAACGCGCGGAGCAGGTCAAGCGCGGTGTGTGGCAGGCGGGCGGATTCCCGCTGGAGTTCCCGGTGGCGACGCTGTCGGAGACGTATCAGAAGCCGACGCCGATGCTGTACCGGAATCTGCTGGCGATGGAGACCGAGGAACTGCTGCGGTCGTATCCGGTCGACGGTGCGGTGCTGATGGGCGGCTGCGACAAGACCACCCCGGCGCTGCTGATGGGTGCGGCGAGCGCGGGACTGCCGTCGATTTTCGTGCCCGCCGGGCCGATGCTGCGCGGAAACTGGCGCGGCGAGGTGCTCGGCAGCGGCACCGACATGTGGAAGTACTGGGACGAACGGCGCGCGGGCACGATCGGCGACCGCGAGCTCGCCGAGCTGGAACGCGGCCTCGCCCGCTCCCCCGGCCACTGCATGACGATGGGCACCGCGTCGACCATGACGTCCGCCGCCGAGGTGCTCGGGCTGACGCTGCCCGGCGCGGCGTCGATCCCCGCGGTCGATTCCGCGCACCACCGGATGGCGGCGGCGAGCGGTGCGCGAATCGTGGGCATGGTGTGGGAAGACCTCACGATCGCGAAGATCCTCGACGAGCACGCGTACGCCGACGCGATCACCACCGTGCTGGCGCTCGGCGGATCGACCAACGCGGTGATCCACCTGATCGCGATGGCCGGACGCAGCGGGATTTCGTTGTCCCTGAAGGATTTCGACGAGATCGCGCGCCGGGTGCCGGTGCTGGCGAACATCCGGCCGGGCGGCGATTGGCTCATGGAGGACTTCTATTACGCGGGCGGCCTGCCCGGATTGTTGTCCCGCTTGACCGACCTGCTGCACCTCGAACGGATCACCGTCACCGGGCGTCCGCTCGCTGATTCTCTCGCCGACGCGGGCGTGCACAACGACGACGTGATCCGCCCGCGCGACAATCCGGTCGCCAGCGAAGGCGGCGTGGCCGTGCTGCACGGGAACCTCGCTCCCGGCGGCGCGGTGATCAAGCACATCGCCGCTGATCCCGCACTGCTCACGCACACCGGTCCGGCGGTGGTTTTCGACAACTACAAGGACCTGAAGAAGCGCATCGACGACCCGGCGCTGGGTATCACCGCCGATTCCGTGTTGGTACTGCGCGGGTCCGGTCCGCTCGGCGGTCCCGGGATGCCCGAGTACGGCATGCTGCCGATCCCGGCGCACCTGCTGGAACAAGGTGTGCGGGACATGGTGCGGATCTCCGACGCCCGGATGAGCGGCACCAGCTACGGCGCGTGCGTGCTGCACGTGGCACCGGAATCGCACGTCGGCGGACCGCTCGCGCTCGTCCGCGACGGCGACCTGATCACCCTGGACGTGCCGTCCCGGACGTTGCGGCTTCAGGTCGACGGCGCCGAACTTGAACGTCGTCTCGCTTCGTGGGCCGCCCCTGCGCCGCGGTTCGAACGAGGTTACGGTGCGCTGTACGCGGAGCACATCACGCAGGCCGACGAGGGCTGCGACTTCGACTTCCTCGCCCGCGCCGGGGCCAATCCGGAACCGGACGCCGGGTGACCGGTTTGTTCCGCTGGGGGCAGTAGTCCGGCATGTCCGGCTCGGCCCGTACGCTGTGCCCTTGACCGCAGCGAATCGAAGGGGTCGTGAGGTGCAGTACGAACCGCGCTGGCCGGAAACCGACAGCGACCAGACCGAGATCCTGCCGGTCGTGCCGCCCGAGGAACCTCCGTCCCCGCCGCGAAGGCGGGGCCTGCGCAAAGCGGGCTGGATCAGCGGCGGCGTGCTCGGCGTCCTGGTCGTCGCCTACCTCATCGACCTGCTGACCAGCCAGGGCCGGGTGCCGCGCGGCGTCGTCGTGGCCGGCGTGGACGTCGGCGGGCTGGAGCGGCCGGTCGCCGAACGCGAACTGCGCGGGAAGATCGAGCCGCGGCTCACCCAGCCGCTCACCGTCACCGCGGGCAACGCGCACACCAAGCTGTCGCCGACCGAGGCCGGGCTGGGGCTCGACTGGAGCGGCACTCTCGACCAGGCGGGCGACCAGCCGATCAACCCCTTCACGCGGCTCGCGTCGTTCTTCAGCACGCGGGAACTCGGCGTGGTGTCGCACGCGGAGGCCGAGAAGCTCGACCCGGCGCTCGAGGACCTGCGCGGACGCGTCGACCGGGAGCCGGTCGAGGGCACGATCCGGTTCGACGGCACCACCCCGGTCGCGGTCCCGCCGCAGGCCGGGCAGAAGCTGGACGTCGCGGCGGCACGCGCGAAGGTGCTGAGCGGCTGGGCTTCCAGCAACGAGCTGACGCTCCCGGTCGCGCCGACACCGGTGCGCACCACCGCTGAAGGCGTCCAGCGGGCGCTGACCGAGTTCGCCAAGCCCGCGGTGTCCGCGCCGATCGTGGTCAAGGGCGAAGGCGCGGACGCGACGCTGAGTCCGGAGCAGATCGCGGGCGCGTTGACGTTCGTGCCCGGCGACGGCGGCGGCCTCGCGCCGCAGGTCGACCCGAAGAAGGTCACCGACGCGCTCGCGCCGCAGCTGAAGTCGACCGAGCAGGAGGGGAAGGACGCGGCCATCGCGTTCTCCGGCGGCAAGCCGGTCGTCGAACCGTCCGCGGACGGCAACACCGTCGACTGGGAGCAGAGCCTCAAGCCGCTGCCGAACACGCTGAAGCAGACCGACAGCCGTGAGCTGAAGGCGATCTACAAGAAGACTCCGGCGAAGGTCACCACCGAGCAGGCGGACAAGCTCGGCGTCAAGGAAGTCATCGGCGAATTCAGCACCGGCGGGTTCGCGCCCGACTCCGGGACGAACATCCGCGTGGTCGCCGAGAAGGTGAACGGCGCGATTGTGAAGCCGGGAGAAACCTTCAGCCTCAACGGGTTCACCGGCGCGCGCGGGCGTCCGCAGGGGTACGTCGAGGCGGGCGTGATCGAGAACGGCGCGCCTGCCCGCGAGGTGGGCGGCGGCATTTCGCAGTTCGCCACCACGCTGTACAACGCGGCGTACTTCTCCGGGATGAAGGACGCCGGGCACAAGGAACACAGTTACTACATCAGCCGTTACCCGGCCGCGCGCGAGGCGACGGTGTTCCAGAACCCCAACGGCGCCAGCGTGATCGACCTGAAGTTCACGAACGACTCGGACACCGGCGTCGCGATCCAGACCGTCTGGACGTCGTCGTCGATCACCGTGAAGCTGTGGGGCACCAAGCGGTACACGGTCGAATCGGTGCCCGGCGAGCGGTCGAACCCGACGCCGCCGCCGACGAAACCGGGTCCGGCGGAGAACTGCCACGCGTCCAACGGCGCGCCCGGTTTCACCGCGAGCGACACCCGGATCCTGCGCGACGCCTCGTCGGGCCGGGAAGTTTCGCGGCACACGCGGTCGGTCCGCTACAACCCGCAGCCGAAGATCACCTGCGGGGAGTAACGAGTCGCTGCATCGTGGCAGCCACCGCCAGATCCACGGCGAAGGAAAACTCCGCTTCGTGATCGCACCGCGCCAGATGCGGCGCGCATTCGACGACGGCGGGAAGTCCGGTCTGCTCCAGTTCGGCGCGGCGGTGGGCGATTCCGGCTTCGTCGGTGACGCCGAACGCCGGCCCCGCACCCGCCTCGCGCAGGAGCGAGCCGACCACGACGGCCAGGAGCGAGCGCAGCAGGTGCACCGCCTCTTCGGGGGACGCGCCTGCCTTGCGCAGCACCGAAAGCACCGCCTCGACCGGGGCGAGCGCGGCGATCGACGGCAACTGTCTGGTTAGGACCAGCGCGGCGGCCTGCGGGTGCGCGCGCGTCGCTTGCCGGAAGGACTGGGCGATCGCGCGGAGGTCTTCTTCGGGCTGGCCGGTCAAGTCCGGGAGGTCGATCCCGCCGAGCACGTGCCCGGCGACGGCGTCGAGCAAGGCTTCTTTGCCGTCGATGTGGTGGTAGAGGCTCTTCGCGTCCACGCCGAGACGCTGCCCGACGGTCCGCATGCTCACCGCTGCCGCGCCGTCGGCGTCGACTACTTCCAGCGCGGCCGTCAGGATCGCCTCCCGCGACAGCCGGGCGTCTCCCTTGCGCGGGCGTCCCCGGCGCGTCGTGGTGTTCACGGCTCCATCATGGCGCACTTGCGGTTAACCCACACTGTGGATTAAATTGCGGTTCCGCTCTCCTGGCTTGGAGGAACCCGTGGACCCGTTGGCCATCCCCGCGCCCGAAGTGCTGCGAGCCCGGCACAAGCTCGTCCTCGACCACTTCCGCGACGAGGTGCGCCAGGACTGGGACGACGTGCTGGAGACGTTCCCGCACCCGCACTACGAGATCGTCCCGACGATGACCGTGCACGACGGCGATTCCGCGGTGCGCGGCTACTACGACGAAACGCGTCGCGCTTTTCCCGATCAAGACCACGAAATCATCGCCCTGCGGCACAGTGCGGATGCGGTAATCGTCGAATTCTGGCTTCTCGGCACACATCGTGGGCCGCTCGGGAAGATCCCGCCGACCGGGCAGCGCTTCCGGGTCCGGATGACCGCGTACTTCCTGTTCGACGCCGACGAACGGCTGGTGTGCGAACGCATCTACTTCGACACGCTCACCATGCTCCGCCAGTTGCTGAGCGCGTACGACATCCGGAAACCCACGTCGTGGCCCAAGCTCGTCCGCGCGGTGCGCGGGCTGCTGGCGATGTCCGGAACCCCGGATCCGCGGCTTTCCGAAACCACTCCGCCCGCTTTCTGTCGGTGACCCCGCGTACAGTCGTGCGCACACCACGGGAAGGGGGAACCGGTGTCCGACGACGCGGCCATGGGGCTTTACGGACTCACCAAACGGTTCGGGACCACGCTGGCAGTAGACGATGTGCGGCTGGAAGTGCCGCGGGGGTCGTTCTTCGGTCTCGTGGGCCCCAACGGAGCCGGGAAAACGACGTCGCTGTCGATGGCGGTCGGGCTGCTCAGGCCAGACGCCGGCGAAGCGCGCGTGTTCGGTGTGGACGTTTGGCGGGAACCGGAACGGGCGAAAAGCCTGATCGGCGTTCTTCCGGACGGATTGTCCATTCCGGAGCGGCTCACCGGGCGGGAACTGCTGACGTACATGGGCTTGCTGCGCGGGCTCGCGCCGGACACGGTCGCCGAACGCGCGCAGGAACTGCTCGGCGTGCTGGAGCTGACGGACGCCGAGCGCACCCTCGTCATCGACTATTCCGCGGGCATGCGCAAGAAGATCGGCCTCGCGACGGCGTTGCTGCACGGGCCGCGGCTGCTGGTGCTGGACGAACCGTTCGAAGCGGTGGACCCGGTTTCCGCGTCGACGATTCGCACGATCCTGCAGCGGTTCGTCGCTTCCGGCGGCGCGGTCGTGCTGTCGAGCCACGTGATGGCGTTGGTGGAACAGCTGTGCAGCCACGTCGCGGTGATCACGCGCGGACGCGTCGTCGCCGCGGGCGCGGTGGCGGACGTGCGGGGCGAAGGCACGCTGGAAGACGCGTTCGTGCACATTGTCGGCGGGCGGACCGGTGGAGCGGAGGGGCTGGCGTGGTTGGCGTCCTCGTCCGACTGAAGCTGCGGGTCCTGCGCAATTCGCTGCGCGGGCGGCAGATCGCCGGAATGATCGTCGGCGGCATCTTCGGTCTGCTGGCGGCCCTGTTCACCATCGGCATCGCGGTGTTCCCGGCTCCGGAAGCGCGGATCACGGTCGACCTGCTCACCTCCGTCTACGCGGTGTGGATGGCGGGCTGGGTGCTCGCGCCGATCGCGACCGGCGGCGGGGACGACACCCTGCGGCCGGAACACTTCGCGCTGCTGCCGATCGGCCGCCGCAAGCTGGCGGTCGGCCTGCTCGCGGCGAGTTTCGTGGGCGTCACGGCGCTGGTGAGCCTGCTGGCGTTCCTCGGCTTGGTGTTCTACGGGCTGCGGTTCGGCGCCGGTGCGGCGTTCGTCGGGCTCGTGTTCACCGTGCTGCAGCTGGCGTTCGTGGTGTTGCTGTACCGCGTGGTGATGGCCGCGCTCGGCACGCTGCTGACGTCGCGCAAGGGCAAGGAACTGGGCATCATCCTGGTGGCGCTCACCGGGTTGTCCGGCGTCGCGGTGAACTACGTGACGCGGAGCGTCGGCCCGGCGATCGTCACCGGCCAGATGCCCGGCTTCGTCAGCGTCATGCACGCCCTGCCCTCCGGCTGGGGCACCCTCGCGGTGCACGCGGCCGGAGCCAGCGAATGGGGCACCGTCGGCGGCCTCTTCGCCGCGCTGCTCGGGGCAGTAGCGGTCTTGGTCCTGGTCTGGGGCGCGTTGCTGGCCCGCCAGGTCACCACCCCTTCCTTCCGCGGCGCCTCCCGCACCCGCGCGAAGAGCACCCGCACGCGGCGCAGCCTGCTCCCCGCCACGCCGATCGGTGCCGTGGCACGCAAGGAGCTCTACACCTGGTGGCGAGACGCGCGCCGACGCGTCGCCCTGCTGTCGACGCTGCTCATCGGTTTCGTCATCACCGTCGTGCCAGCCCTGTCCGGCGGTGGCGGCGGACAGTCGGTGATGCTGCCGTATTTCGGTGTCGCAGTGGTGATTTTCGCGTCCATGCAGTCCGGCAACCTGTACGGAATGGACGGCAGCGCCCTGTGGCACACGCTCGTCGTCCCCGGCGCCGAACGCGCCGACGTGCGCGGCCGTCAGCTGGCGTGGGCCCTGATCGTCGCCCCCATCGCCCTTGTGCTGGCGCTGGTCCTGCCCGGCGTCACCGGCGTGCCGGGGGCGTACCCGTGGGTCCTCGGCCTGGTCCCGGCAACCCTGGGCGCCGGAGCCGGAATCCTGATGCTGCAATCGGTCTTCCTGGCCTTCCCGCTGCCGGATCAACGCCGCAGCGGCAGCCCATGGTCGTCCGGCGGCCGCCCCGGCTGTGCCCGCGCCGCCCTGATGCTGGCGACAACGCTCCTCATCCTGCTCGGCGCGCTGCCGGTGGTGGCGCTGTGCGTAGCCGGAAAGCTCACGGACCTGCCAGTGCTGCAGTGGCTGGGCATTCCGGCCGGAATCGCGACCGGCATCGCCTTGGCGTGGTGGTGGGGTTCGCTGGCCCAGAAACGACTGGTGGAGCGAGGTCCGGAGCTGCTGGCGACCGTCTCCAAGGAACGGTGACAGAGGAACGGCGACAGATTTTTCTTGCCGGGTTTTTCGCCGGGCTGTCGAACGGCGTCGAGCGCGTTCGCAGCCAAGGTAAGAGACCCGGCTTGAGGAGTTCGCCATCAAGCAGTACCTGATGGCCGTCCAGGGAGCCGAAACCACGCTGGATACCGGCGACGAGCCAGCCGATCCATCCGGCCTGCCGCCGCCCGCCAACCGACCACAACCCGCCTGGCAGCCAGCCGATCCACGCAGCCCGCCACCACCCACCAACCGACCCCAGCCAACCACAACCGGCCTGGCAGCCAACCGACCCACCCGGCCCGCCACCACCCACCAACCGATCCCGGCCGACCGCAACCCGCCTGGGCCGTCAGTCGATCCGTCCGGCCTACCGCCGCCTGCTCACCGGTCCCAGCCAACCGCTTCCAGCCAGCCCGCTAGCCCAGCATCACTCGCCAACTAACCCCTCATCCCCTCCTCTCCAGTCCGCCAGCCACACCCGTCAGGGAAGCGCCGCCAACGATTCCTCCAGCGCTGTGTCCGGAAGTTCGTTGTCCACCATGTCCCCCGCCAGATACGCGCCGTACGCGGGCAGGTCGAGGTGCGCGTGTCCGCAGAGTGCCGTCAGGATCACCTTCTCCTCGCCAGTCTCCTTGCAGCGCAACGCTTCCTGGATGCACGCGGCCAGCGCATGCGTCGGTTCGGGTGCGGGGATGATTCCTTCCGTGCGGGCGAACCGCACCCCGGCCGCGAAACATTCCTGCTGGCCGATCGCGAGCGCCTCGATGAGACCCAGCTCGTAGATGTGCGAGATCAGCGGCGACATCCCGTGGTAGCGCAGGCCTCCGGCGTGGATCGGGTCCGGGATGAAGCCGTGGCCGAGCGTGTGCATTTTCAGCAGGGGCGTGAGGCCGGCCGTGTCGCCGAAGTCGTAGGCGTAGCGGCCTCGGGTGAGGGTCGGGCAGGCCGCCGGTTCGACCGCGCGGATCACCGGGTTCATCCGGCCGGCCAGTTTTTCCCGCAGGAACGGGAAAGCGAGCCCGCCGAAGTTGGAGCCGCCGCCGGTGCAGCCGACGAGCACGTCCGGGGTGTCGCCGGCCATTTCGAACTGCCGGAGGGCTTCCTCGCCGATCACCGTCTGGTGCAGCAGCACGTGGTTGAGCACGCTGCCCAGCGCGTACCGGGCGCCTGGATCCGCCGCCGCCTGCTCGACGGCTTCGCTGATCGCGATGCCGAGGCTGCCCGTCGACTGCGGGTTCTCCGCCAGGATCGCGCGGCCAGAAGCAGTGCGGTCCGATGGACTCGGGTACACCTGCGCGCCGAAGGTCTCCATCATCAGTTTGCGGTACGGCTTCTGGTCGTACGACGCCCGCACCTGCCAGACCTCACAGGACAGCCCGAACGTCGCGCACGCGAACGCCAGCGCGCTCCCCCACTGCCCGGCGCCGGTCTCGGTGGTGAGCCGTGTGACGCCCTCGGCCGCGTTGTAGAACGCCTGCGGCACAGCGGTGTTCGGCTTGTGCGAGCCGACCGGGCTGACGCCCTCGTACTTGTAGTAGATCCGGGCCGGGGTCCCGAGCGCCTTTTCCAGCCGGCGGGCGCGGTAGAGCGGAGACGGACGCCAGAGCCGGTAGACGTCGCGGACTTCCTCGGGAATGTCGATGTAGCGCTCGGTGGTGACCTCCTGCTCGATGAGCGCCTGCGGGAACAGCGGGGCCAGGTCCGCGGGCCCGACGGGCTCGCGCGTTCCCGGGTGCAGCGGCGGAGGCGGCGGCTCGGGCAGGTCCGGCACCACGTTGTACCACTGCGCCGGGAGATCGGCCTCGTCCAGGATATATTTCGTCCGTTCTGCCATGACGCCTCCTCGGTCGGCGGACCCCAACGTAAGCCGGGCGGCGGGAGAAGCCAAGCGCCGGAGCGCGCGAGGGGACCCCTCGCGCCGGTAAAGCCGCAGGTCCACCCATGTGGGCGACTTGTCCACAATGGAGGGTTGCGGATTTTCCGGAAGCCGTTCGCGGCGGGCGCCGGTTTTTGTCGGTGGGTGCCGGTAGATTCGTTGGCATGGCGACATTGGTGACGTTCCACGCTCATCCGGACGACGAGGCGATCATGACCGGCGGCGTGATGCGCAAGGCGGCCGACGAGGGGCACCGGGTGGTGCTCGTGGTGGCCACGCGCGGGGAAAAGGGCGAGATCCCCGAGGGCCTGCTCGACGACGGCGAGCAGCTCGCGGACCGGCGCGTGAAGGAGACGCGGGCGGCGGCTGAGGTGCTGGGCGTCTCGCGGGTGGAGTTCCTGGGATACCAGGACTCCGGGATGATGGGCGACCCGTCGAACGACGGCCCGGACACGTTCTGGAGCGCACCGGTCGAAGAAGCGGCGGAGCGGCTGGCGACGATCCTGCGCGAGGAGTCGGCGGACGTGCTCACGGTGTACGACGACTTCGGCGTCTACGGCCACCCGGATCACATCCAGGTCCACCGCGTCGGCATGCGCGCGGGAGAACTCGCGGGCACGCCGCGGATCTACCAGGGCTCGGTGAACCGCGACGAGGTGCGCCGCGCCGCCGAAGCAGCGCGCGCGGCAGGCGAGGAAGGCGGTCCGGACGAGGACATGATCATCGGCAAGCCAGCAGCGGAGCTGACCGCGCAAGTCGACGTCACGGCATACGCGAAGGTGAAGCGGGCGGCGATGCGCGCGCACCAGAGCCAGATCAGCGAGGATTCGTTCTTCCTGGCCCTGCCGGACGACAAATTCGGCCAGATGTTCGGGACGGAGTGGTTCATCCGGGCAGGACAGGGGCCGGGGGTGACGGAGACGGATCTGATGAAGGGACTCTGACCGGTCTAGTACGAGCCGGAGCGCGGGGTTACCGACGCTCGGCCGCGAGACCGAAACGGGTCGGCGGGCTGGTACGAGCCGGAGCCCGGGGTCACCGCTGCCGGGCCGCAAGACCGGAACGGCTCGGCGGGCTGGTACGAGCCGGAGCGCAGGGTTACCGGCGCTGGGCCGCAGGACCGAAACGGGTCGGCGGGCTGGCGCCGACGGAGTCGCCCGCGCAGGCACGGTGTCCGGTGCGGATCGCAGGCCGGGCCAGATGGCGGGTTGGCGCTGGCGGCCGCACGTGGACCGGCTGTGCGGAGCGGCAAGGTCCGCTGCGAGCCAGTGGCCGATGGCAAAACTGACGGTTCCCGGAGCAGGTGGAATTGCTCACGTGGCACCGGGCAGACAGCCCGAGCCGGTGCGAGTGCTGCGGGCCGAGCGAAGTGGCTGGCCGGTTCGCGTCCTCATGCCGGACTGCGGGCAGTTTCCTGCGCGCGGCTTGGCAAGTCGGGCGCAGGCGCCTGACAAGGCAGCTCAGTCGACGCAATGGCTCCCGCACGCGGGCAGCTGTCACGCGAGGCTCGCGGGCTCCGCCTCCCCGACGCGAGTCGCGGCCAGGCGAACCGCGTCCAGGATTTTCTCGTACCCGGTGCAGCGGCAGAGGTTTCCCGCCAGGGCTTCGCGAATTTCCGGGTCCGTCGGGGCGGTCACGCGGTGTACGAGTTCGTGTGCGGCGACGATCAACCCCGGCGTGCAGAAGCCGCATTGCACGGCGCCGGCTTCGATGAAGGCTTGTTGTACTGCGTCCAACTGGTCGCCGTCGGCCAGGCCCTCTACGGTGCGGACGTTCCGGCCTTCGGCTTGGCCCGCGGCGACCAGGCACGAGCACACTGGGGTACCGTCCAAATACACTGTGCACGAACCGCATTCGCCCTGTTCGCAGGCGTTTTTCGAGCCTGGCAAGCCAAGCTGGTCGCGCAGGACGAAGAGCAGGCTTTGTCCTTCCCAGACCTCGTCGACAGTCCGGGGCTCGTCATTGACCATGAGGTTCAGGCGCATTTCGGCTGCCCGCCTTTCCGATAATCGTCCCAGGCCCAGCTCAACGTCCGGCGGGCCAGTACTGCGATCGCGTGGACGCGGTAGTCCGCGCTGCCCCGGACGTCGTCGATCGGGGACGCGGCGCTCGCGGCCAGTTCGCCGAAGCGGCGGACCACCGGGTCCGGCAGTGGGGGGCGGGATTCCCACGCATCAGAGAGGGCCTCACGGAGAAAGTCTTCGGCGGCGGTGGCTCGGCGCGGGGTCGGCGCGGCCGAACCGACCGCCGCGCCTGCCCAGCCGGTTTCTGGGGCCAGGTCCAGTGCGAACGAGCACACTGCGATGACCATCGCGTTGCGGGTGCCGACTTTCGCGAATTGCTGCGGGCCGGTCGCGGTCGGGAGGTGGATGGCGGCGATCAGTTCGTCCTGGGCCAGCGCGTTGCGTTTGACGCCTTGGTAGAACTCCGTCGCCGGGATCATCCGGGTGCCGCGCACGGACGCGACCTCGATCGTCGCGTCGCAGGCCAGGAGCATCGGGTGGGTGTCGCCGGCTGGGGAGGCAGCACCCAGGTTTCCGCCGACGGTGCCGCGGTTGCGGATTTGCGGGGAGCCGACGGTGCGGCTCGCCATCGCCAATCCGGGGAGGCGGGTGCCCAACTCGGTGATGATCCGGGTGTACGACACGCCCGCGCCCAGGCGGATGTGGCCGTCTTCTTCGGTCCACTCGGTCAGGTCGCTGATCCGGGTGAGGTCGAGCAGTGCGGTGGGACGGCGGTGGTCGAAGTTGAGTTCAACCAGGACGTCGGTGCCGCCCGCCAGGGGGACGGCGTCGGGGCGGTCCGACTTGACCGCCAGGGCTTCCGCCCAGGTCGCAGGGGTCAGGAAATCCACGGGGCACCTCCGGCCTCGGGAAGGAACGGGAAGGGGCGAACGGCCGCGCTGGGCGAGCCGGTCACGAAGCGGTACGCGAGCTCGCACCGCGATCCTGGGCGATGTCGCCTGGACGGATCGAGGAGTTCGGCAAAGGCAGGCCGGTCACGAAGCGACACCCGAGCCCGCACCGCGACCTCCCGCCGAAGCGATGTCGACCGAGCGGATCCGGAAGTGTCGGCAAAGGCAGGCCAGTCACGAAGCCACACCCAAACCCGCACCCCGACCTCCCGCCGAAGCGATGTCGACCGAGCGGATCGGAGAACCCGGCAGAGGCAAACCGGTCCGAAGCGGTGCCGCGACCTCCGGCAAGGGCGATGCCATCTGGACGGATCGGGCCCGGCAAAGGCAAGCCGGTCACGAAGCCACGCCCAAACCCGCACCGCGATCTCCGGCCAGCGCGATGTCGTCCGGGCGGATGGGGGCGTTCGGCAAAGCCAAGCCGGTCGCCGAGCGGAGGGCGTTCAGGATCGCGGGGGTCGAGGAGAGGGTCGGCGGCTCACCGACGCCGTTCAGGCCGTACGGCGAGTCCGGGTGCGGGAATTCGAACAGGCTGATCGGCATCGGCGGCACATCCAGCACAGTGGGGATCAGGTAGTCCGTGAAGGACGGGTTTCGTACCCGCCCCTCGGCGTCCACCAGGATTTCTTCCATCAAAGCCAAACCAAGGCCCTGTACGCTCCCGCCTTCGATCTGGCCTTCCACCGCCAGCGGGTTCATTGCCTTGCCGACATCCTGGGCGGTCGCCAGCTCGACGACCTTCACCAAACCCAGCTCGACATCTACGTCCACCACGGCTCGGTGGGCGGCGAAGGCGAAAGCGATGTGTGCGTCGCCCTGACCGGTTTCCGGGTCGATGCCTTGGGTGGGGCGGTGGTGGTACTCGAAGGTGTGCGAGAGGGTCTCCGAACCGACCAGGTCGGCGATGGCGCACACGGGGCGTCCGGCGGTGTCCAGGACTTGGTCGTTGCCCAAGGAGAGTGCGGGGAGGCCAGAAGCGGTCGAAGCGCGGCGTAACAGTTCGCGGGCGAGGTGGCGGCAAGCCCCCTGCACAGCACCGGTCGACATCCAGGTCATTCGGGAAGCGGAGGCGGAACCGGCGTCGCCGATTTGGGTGTCGGCGGGGAGGACGACTACCCGGGAGACACCCAGCTCCGTGCTCGCCACTTGCGATTGGACCGTCGTGACGCCTTGTCCGCATTCCGCGGCGGCGGTGTGCACCGAGACCACCGGGGCGCCGTTCACGACGGCCAAGGTGACTCGGGCCGTCGAGATGTCGTCGACGCCTCCTGAGTAGCCGATCGCTTTCACCCCGACGGCGTAGCCGACTCCGCGACGCACCCCCTCGCCGTGCGTCGTGTTGGCGGCTCCGCCTGGGAGGGAAAGGAGGTCCGAAGCGGCAGCGGGTGGTAGAGGACGGTCGCGCAGGGCTTGCAGGAGTTCCGCGACGGGGGCTGGGCCGTCGACGGCTTGGCCGGTGGGCAGGACGGTGCCGGTGGTCATGGCATTGCGGAGGCGCAACTCCATCGGGTCCATGCCTAGTTCGTGCGCCAGCTTGTCCATATTGGACTCGCAGCCGTAGGCCGACTGGACGGCGCCGAAACCGCGCATCGCGCCGCAGGGTGGGTTGTTCGTGAATACTGCCAGGCCGTCGATTTCGGCGTTCGGGACGTCGTAGGCGCCGGTCACGAAATAGCAGGCGTTGGCGATTACCACCGGGGAAGTTGAGGTGTAGGCACCGCCGTCCAGAACCAGGCGGGCTTTCACATAGACCAGGCGACCGTCCTTTGTGGCTCCGTGTTCGTAGCGCATCTTCGCCGGATGGCGGTGTACGTGGCCGAAGAAGGATTCGTAGCGGTTGTAGGACATCTTCACCGGGCGTCCGAGACGCAGGGCGAGCATGCAGGCGTGCACGTGGACGGAGAGGTCTTCTCGGCCGCCGAAGGCACCGCCGACGCCTGCCAGGGTGAGGCGGACTTTTTCTGGCGGCAGGCCTAGGCACGGGGCTAGCTGTTCTAGATCTTTGTGCAGCCATTGCGAGGAAACGTAAAGCTCGACGCCGCCATCCTCGGAGGGAATAGCTAGGCCGGATTCGGGGCCCAGGAAGGCTTGGTCTTGCATACCGACCTCGTACTCGCCGGTGACTACGACATCCGCCTCAGCTCGGGCCCGCGAAAGGTCGCCGTGGCGGATTTTCACGTGGCGTACCAGGTTTCCGTCTGGGTGGATGGGGCGGACACCCTCGTCCAGGACTGTCATCGGGTCGGTGACCGGGGTCAGCGGTTCGTAGTCGACGATGATCAGTTTTGCCGCCTGGCGCGCGGTTTCCGGGTCGTCGGCGGCGACCAGTGCGACGGGTTCGCCGTGGTAGCGGACCTCGTCGACAGCGAGGACCGGTTGATCGGCGGACTTCATTCCGTACGTTTTCGCGCCGGGTACGTCCTCGTGGGTGAGTACGGCGTGCACGCCTGGTTGGGCGAGCGCCTTGCTCGTGTCGATGGACCGGATCCGCGCGGCCGCGTACGGGCTGCGCAGTGTGGTCGCCCAGACCATGCCCTCGATCCACAAGTCCGACGAATAGGCGAACCTGCCGGTCACCTTGGCGGTGCCGTCCGGCCGGAGGGCGCTTTCGCCCACCCCGGCGGCTTTCCCGGTTTCCGCGGCGCGTACCAGCGAGTCCACAGTGACCACCAGCTTTCCTGCTTTGCCGACTCCACGGGATTCAACACGTGTAGATCGGGAGTGTCAACGGCTCTTCGGGTATCGTCTGGCGCATGCAGCGGGTCACCCGGGACGATGTCGCACGACTGGCGGGCACCTCGCCGGCCGTGGTCAGTTACGTGCTCAACAACGGGCCGCGTCCGGTCGCCCCCGCCACGCGGGCGCGGGTGGAACAGGCGATCGCCGAGCTCGGGTACCGGCCGAATCTCGTCGCGCGGGCCTTGCGGTCCACGCGCAGCAACGTGCTCGGACTGGTCGTGCCGGACAGCAGCGAGGGCTACTTCACCCAGCTCACCCACGCGGTCGAGCGGGCCGCGTTCGCTCGCGGATCCCTTGTTCTGCTGGGGAATTCGGCGTTCTCCCGGGAGCAGGAGCTGCGGTACGCCGAATCGCTGGCGAACATGCGCGTGGACGGTCTGCTGCTCGTCCGCGCGGAGATCGCCGGAGCGGCGGCGACGCACTCCACTTTGGACGTTCCGGTCGTCTACCTGCACCACCACGCCCCGTCCGGTGCCGCCGCGCCGTCCGTGGTGCTGGACAACAAGGCGGGCGGGCGGCTCACCACCGAACATCTGCTCGGGCACGGCTACCGGGAGATCGGATGCCTCACCGGGACCGCGCGGTCCGGGCCGGTGGCCGATCGGGCTCGAGGCTGGACCGAGGCGATGCGGGCGGCGAAGAGGAGTGCGGGCAATGTCGTCCGGACTGGTCTGGATCGGCATGCCGCGCGGGCGGACATCCGGCGGTGGCTGCAATCGCCGGAGCGGCCGCGCGCGATCATGGCGACCGCGGACGGGCTCGCGCTCGATACGCTCACTGTCGCGGCGGAGCTTGGCTTGAGCGTGCCGAAAGACCTTGCGGTGATTGGCTTCGGCGGAACCGATGCCGCCGCGCACAGCTGGCCCGCGCTGTCCACCGCCGGGCATTCCTTCGACGATTTCGCCGACGCGGCAGTGTCCACTCTGGACAAGCTCCGAGAGAACACCCAACCGGAAGACCGCATCCTCGACGTACATCTGACCGCGCGCGCCAGCTGCGGGTGTGACTGAACCCGCAGCCGGCGCGAGCGAATCAGGAGTTCGCGGTCTCAGCCCACGCCGACGGCGTGTAGCCGAGATAATGCGACGCGTGCGTATTCGCCGCCGAGGCCTGCGGAATGTCCCCGCGCAAATACGCCTCGGCTTCGGCCTTGTCCTTCGGCGGCGGCGTCGGCGCGAGGCCGAGCAGCTTGGCCATGTTGTTGCCGAGGTACCCCTCCAGGTCGTCCTCGGACAGGTTCAGGCCCTGCGGCGGCTGGTGGCACAGCACTTCCAGCTCCCGCGCCCACATGCCGGGCTCGTTCGGCGGCGAGTCGGTGCCGAAGACCAGGTCGCTCTTCTTCATCTCCTTGGCGAATTCGACGATCCGCGACTGCAGCAGCCAGCCCGATTCGCCGATCACGTTCGGCGAGTCCTGGATCATCCAGAACGCCTCGAAACAGTAGACGCCGCCGGTCTGGATGCCGAAATGGCCGAGAATGAACGTGACGTTCGGGAACTCGCGGATGATCGGGTAGAACTGGGTCGGGATCGAGTACGGCCCGTCCCCGGTGTGGATCAGCACGATCACACCGAGTTCGTCGCACACCCGCATCACCGGCCGCAGCCAGTCCAGCGCCCGGTCCGGGCGGTAGGAATGCATGTTGGCGTGCAGTTTCAGCATCTTGTAGCCGTATTCCTTCACGTGGAAGGCCAGCTCCGCCGCGCCGTTCTCCGGGCCGAACCGCGGGTTGTACATGAAGTTCCCGACGAACCGGTCCGGGTACCGCTGCACGAGCGAGGTCACGTACGCCTGGTATTCGCGAATGCCCTCGCGCCCGGTTTTGTTGCCCTCGCGCCAGGTCGTGTTGCCCGGCGGCGGCATGATGCAGCTGACGTCCACGCGCCGCGGCTTGCCGTTGATCCAGAATGGACCGTCCATCATTTCCAGCGTGCGCTCGCCGGTGAACGGGGTTCCGGTGTGCCGCCAGGCTTCGTCGACGAGATTCGTCGGATGGACATGGGTATCGATAATCACCGGATGTCTCCTTACGCAAGACTTGAGTAAAGGACTCCCCGGCCGCGCTTCACCGCACCTACGGGACCCGGAAGCGCGATCCGCGCTCCGGCGCAACCGAGTGCAACACCTTCGCCGCCCGCTGTCAACACATGATCGCCGAATGCCTTGCGCGGCAAGACTTTTCCGGAGAAGGCTCTTGACACCGGTCCCGCGAGGGCTTTGCATTGAACGACCCGGCGGCGCTGCCGGGCGCCGGTGACCTCCCGTTTCGGGCCAACCGTTCGGCCAAATGCCTCCAGCCGCGCGCTGGAGACGATCGCCGGGCCGGGTCCGACCCCGCCCGGGGAAGGGCGGCCCGATGTCGGCTGCGGAACCCTGCGACCTCCTCCTGACCGGCGGCACCGTGGTGACCGTCGACGACGAGCGCACTGTCCATCAGAACGGCCACGTGGCGATCACCGGCGACCGGATCGTCGGCGTCGGAGCGGGATCCGGCACTGAGCACTGGCGCGCCGAAGAGGTCGTCGACTGTCGCGGCAAAGCCGTGCTGCCCGGCCTGGTCGACGGGCACAACCACCTCTACCAGGCGCTCGCTCGCGGTCTCGGCGAAGGCATGTCGATCGTGCCGTGGCTGTGCGATTTCATGTGGCCGTATTCGATCGCGATCACCGGGCCCGAAGCGGTGGCCGGGGCACGGCTCGGCGCGGTCGAAGCGTTGCGCGCCGGCATCACGACGGTGATCGACAACCATTACGCGCCAAGCGATCTTGAAACGACGCTCGCCGTCGCCGACGTCATCGAGGAGGCCGGGCTTCGCGGCGCGGTCGCCCGCGGCATGCTGGGCGAACGCACCGAAATCGCCGACCGCCGCGGCCAGCCGATCGAACTGTTCCGCTATTCCAGCGAGGACGAATTCGCGATCACCCGCGAGGCGATGGAACACCGGCCGCCGACGTCCAAGGTCGCGGTGTGGCCCGCCGCGCTCAACCTCTGTTACGTGGAGCAAAAACTCGTCCGCCGGACAGTCGAACTCGCCCGGGAATTCGGCACTCGCTGGCACACCCATTGCTGCGAGAGCAAAACCGATCCGGTCAGCTACCTCGAAACCCACGGGGTCCGGCCGGTCGAATGGCTCGCGAAAGAAGGCCTGCTCGACGAGCGAGCCACCCTCGCGCACGCGATTTGGCTAGACGAAGCCGAAATCGAGCAGGTCGCGGCCGCGGGCGCTGGGGTCTCGCACAACCCGGCGTCCAACGGTTACCTCGCCTCCGGCACCGCGCAGATCGCGAACATGCGCAAGCAGAACGTTGCGGTCGCGCTGGGCACCGACGGTCCCAGCTGCGGCCATCGGCAAGATCTTTTCGAGGCAATGAAACTCAGTGTCTTCGGCCAGCGAACGGCCACTTTGGACCCGACGGCGCTGCGAGCCGAGGACGCGCTGGAAATGGCCACCCGCGAGGGGGCCCGGTACGCCGGAATCGACGCGGGAGTGTTGAGCGAGGGAAAACTCGCCGACGTCATCGTGACCGCGCTCGACCGTCCGCACGTGCGCCCGGTGCACCGGGCTGTCGCCGCCCTCGTCTACTCCGCCCGCGGGTCCGATGTGGAGCTGACGATCGTGGGCGGCGAGATCGTCTACCGCGACGGACAGTGCGTCCGCGTCGACGAAGAGGCCGCCGCCAGCGAGGCGGAACGGCACGCGGCCCGGCTGCTGGAACGCAGCGGCATGGGCGGCCTGCGCACTCCCTGGGCGCGGTGATCCGCGCTCCCCTTTCCCCGCTGTGGAGGAAACCATGCGATTCCGTCCGCGCACCACCCGAGCCGAAGCCACGACCCGTGACGCGGTCGACACCGTCCCCCGGCTGCGGCAGATGCTCCCGCTCGGTGTCCAGCACCTGCTGGTCGCCTACTCCGGAATGGTCACCGTCCCGCTGCTGATCGGGCTCGGCGTCGGCCTGTCCACTGCCCAGATCGCCACGCTCGTCACGGCGAACGTGCTGGTCAGCGGCATCGCGACGCTGTTGCAGACGCTCGGGATCGGCAACGTCGGCGTCCGGCTGCCGATCGTGATGGGCTCGACCTTCACCGGCATCACCCCGGCGATCATCGTCGGCAAGGAGGCCGGGCTGCCCGCGGTCTTCGGCGCGACGATCGTCGCCGGGCTGCTGACGTGGCTGGTCGCGCCGTGGTTCAGCAAGCTGATCCGGTTCTTCCCGCCGATCGTGACCGGGACGATCATCGCGATCATCGGATTCTCGCTGCTGCCCTCCACCGCGACGCTGATCGCCGGGTCCGATCCGGGCGCCGCCGACCACGGTTCGGCCGGACGGCTGATTCTCGGGCTGGGCACCATTGTGCTGACTGTCTGTTTGGAACGGTTCGCTCCGCCCGCGGTGCGCCGTTTCGCGATCCTGATCGCGCTGGCCGTCGGGACGCTCGTGGCGATCCCGCTCGGCATGGCCGACTTCAGCCCGGTCGGGCACGCGGATTGGGTCGGCGTGGTGAAGCCGTTCGAATTCGGCGTGCCGACGTTCGCCTTGTCCGCCTTGCTGCCGATGATCATCGTGCAGCTGGTGAACATGGTGGAATCGACCGGCGACACGCTCGCCATCGGGCAGATCGTCGGCCGCGACGTCGGACCGCCCGAGATTTCCCGGGCTCTGCGCGCGGACGGGATCGGCTCCGCGTTCGCGGGCGTGTTCGGCTCGTTCACCGTCGTCACCTTCGGCGAGAACGTCGGCCTGGTCAGCATCACCCGCGTGATGAGCCGGTTCGTGGTCGCCACCGCCGGCGCGGTGCTGGTGCTCATGAGCCTGGTGCCGAAACTCGGGGCAGCCGTCGCGTCGCTGCCCGGCCCGGTGCTCGGCGGCGTCGGAGTGGTCATGTTCGGCACTGTCGGGGCGGTCGGGCTGCGCATCATGAGCCAGGCGGATCTCAGCAACGGGCGCAATATCTTGATCGTCGCCATTTCGTTCGGCTTCGGTCTTTTGCCGGTCGGCGCGCCGGAGTTTTACCAACATCTGCCCGTTGTGGTGCAGACCGTGCTCACGAGCGGCATCGCGGCCGGCGGCATCGCGGCGTTCCTGCTGAACCTCGTGCTCAACCGCCGCGAGCGGGCTCCGCGCACCGGGCCGGAAGCCGCGCCCGGGTATTGACCCTCGGCGGCTTCCGATGCACCATAGTCGAAACTCCTTGCAGGGAAGGAAAAATCTTCGATCATCCCATAACCCCGTAGGTGCGGCGGCAGGATTCGCGCGCGGCCGGGGGTCATCGACGCCGGCTGCCCGTCCGGCTCCGGCGACGACCCACGATCCGCCCGGCCCGGCCGCTTTCCCGGTCCCGCCGGCCCAACGAGGTGAGGGAATCATGGCGAATCACCCGTCTCCCCTGTCCCCGGTGGACGAACGTCCCCGATTCGGCCCGCTGGTGCTGCTGGGTTTGCAGCACGTGCTCGTGATGTACGCCGGTGTCGTCGTGGTGCCGATCGTGGTCGGCGCCGGGCTGGGCCTGCCCCAGTCGCAGATCGCCGACCTGGTCAGCGTCGACCTGGTGCTCGCCGGGATCGGCACCATGCTGCAGGCGTTCGGCGTCTGGAAATTCGGCATCCGGATGCCGCTCGTGGTCGGCGCGGCGTCCAACGGAATCGTCCCGATGGTGCTGATCGGCAGCACGCAGGGGCTGTCCACAGTGTATGGCTCGCTGCTCGTGGTCGGCGTGCTCTGGGTGCTGATCGCGCCGTTGTTCGGCAAACTGCTCAAGCTGTTCCCGGAGGTCGTCACCGGCACCGTCATCACGTTGATCGGATTGACGCTCATTCCGGTCGGGCTGAAACTTATCGCCGGTTCCAATCCGTCCGCGCACAACTACGGTGCGCCGGCGAATCTCGCGCTCGCCGGGTTCACGCTCGCGCTGATCGCGGTGTTCTACCGGGTGTTCCGCGGCCTGCTCGGCCAGCTCGCGATGCTGATCGCGCTCACTGTCGGCGCGATCGTCGGCTGGCTGACCGGCCTGGGCAGCCTCGCCGGAGTCGCCGACGGTCCCGTTTTCGGGCTTCTGCGACCCATGCATTACGGAGCGTTGCATTTCGACATTCCGTCGATTCTGCTGTTCCTGGTGATCGTTTTCGTGCTGATGGTCGAGGCCTCCGGGCAGGGGCTCGCGGTCGGCCAGGTGGTCGGCAAGAAGGTCGGGCCGCGCGACATCGCCAACCTGCTCCGGGTGGACGGATTGCTCACCGCGCTCAGCGGCGTGTTCAACGGCTTCGCCTACACCACGTTCGGCCAGAACATCGGGCTCGTCGCGCTGACGAAGGTGCGCAGCCGTTATCCGGTCGCGGTCGGCGGCATGATCCTGGTGGTTTTCGGGGTGGTGCAACCGATCGGCCGGGTGATCGCGGCGATCCCGCAACCGGTGATCGGCGCGGCCGCCGTCGCTACCTTCGCGGCGCTGACGGTGTCCGGCATTCAGCTCCTGTCCCGAGTGGACTTCACCAAGACCGGCAATCTCGTGATCGTCATGCTGTCGCTCGGCGTCGGATTGATCCCCGCCGGGGCACCGGACTTCTACAAGCAGTTCCCGTTCGCGGCTCAGGTTTTCCTCAAGAGCGGCGTGGCCACCGGCACTGTCCTGGCGATACTTCTGAACCTGCTCTTCTTCGCCCGGCACACCTGGCAGCCGAAAGAACCGCTTGTGCAACGAGAACCCGCCGCGAAACTTTCCCAGTCCTGAAAGGACGTCATGGGCACCGAACCGCAGCGGCCCCGGCTGATCGTCGGCATCACCGGGGCCAGCGGCCCGCACCTGGCTGTCCACCTGCTGACCGCGCTGCGCAAGCTCGGCACGGTGGAAACGCACCTGGTCATGTCCCGGGCCGCGCACCGCACCATCGAACTGGAAACCGGAATGCCTCCCGGCGAGGTCGCCGAACTGGCTGACGTCCGCCACGCCCGCGGGGACATCGCCGCGTCGATCGCGTCCGGCTCCTTCCGCACCATGGGCATGGTCGTCGTGCCGTGTTCGATGAAAACCGTCGCCGGAATCGCGCACGGCTACAGCGACGACCTGCTCGTCCGCGCCGCCGACGTCACGCTGAAGGAACGCCGTCCGCTCGTGCTCGTCGCCAGGGAAACCCCGTTGAGCCTCGTGCACCTGCGCAATCTCGTGACGGTGACCGAGGCGGGCGCGACCGTGCTGCCGCCGGTGCCCGCCTTCTACCACCGGCCCGAGTCCATTGAGGACATCCTCGCCCACCTGACCGGCAAGGTGCTCGACCAGTTCGGCATCGAGAACGAACTGTTCGCGCGCTGGCAGGGTCCGCCCGCCTCGCAAGGAGTTTCGCGGTGAACCACCGGCAAGATCCCCATGCTTTCGTAGACCAGTATCGGAACGATTTTCCCGACGACGTGCTCGTCCTCGACGACCCCGTCCCGGCCGACGAGGGCGTCACCGGGGTGATTTACGAACTCGCCGCGGCCGGACGGCACGAGATGGTGCTGTTCCGGAAGGTGACCGGCATCGACGTGTCGGTGGTCAGCAATTTGTTCGCTTCACGGGAGCGCATCGCTCGCATGCTCGAAACCGGACCGTCCGGTTTGCACAGTGCTTATCAACAGCGTGCGCTTCGCGCGGTGCCACCGAGGGTGGTCGACAGCGGACCCGTACTGGACGACGTGACGACCGATGTCGACTTGGCGACCATCCCGATGCTCCGGCACTTCGCCAGCGACCGCTCCCCTTACGTCACCAGCGGAATCATCGTCGCCGAGGATCCGGACACCGGCGTCGGCAACCTCAGCTATCACCGCGCGATGCCGCATTCCCGCACCGAGCTGGCGACCAGCCTCCATTCCCGGGGCGATCTGTGGCGAATGCTGCAGAAGTACGCCGAACGCGGGGAGCCGATGCCCGTCGCGATGGTGCTCGGCGGGCATCCCCTGTTCATGCTGGCCGCGTCGGCCCGGGTCGGCTACGACGTGGACGAACGCGCGGTAGCGGGCGGATTGCTCGGCGAACCGCTGGAAGTCGTGCGCACTCCACGACATGGCATCGGCGTCCCGGCTTGGTCGGACTTCGTGCTGGAGGGCACGATCGACGCCGCCGAGCACGCGGACGAAGGCCCGTTCGGCGAGTTCTCCGGCTATTCCTCGAATCGCTCGACCAACAACGTGCTCCGCGTGCAAACGATCATGCGCCGCTCCGACGCCATGCTCATCGACGTCGTCGGTGGCAACACCGACGAACACCTGAATCTCGCCCGGGTGCCACGAGAATCGGAAATGGCGGAGAAACTCAAGGCCCGCTTCCCGGACGTCACCGCGGTCCATTACCCAACGTCCGGCACGCACTTCCATTGCTATGTCGCACTACGCCAGCGACGACCCGGCCAAGCCCGGCAGGTGATGCTCGGCCTGCTCGGCTGGGACCCGTATGTGAAGACGGTGATCGCAGTCGACGAGGACGTCGACATCACCGACGACAGTGAAGTCTTGTGGGCGTTGGCCACGCATTTCCAGCCACACCAAGACTTGTTCACTGTGGACGGTCTGCCCGGCTCGCCGCTCGACCCGTCCTCGGGCTCCGACGGCACGACGTCCCGGATGGGCCTGGACGCCACCCGCGGCCCGCACTTCGACGGCAACCGCATCGTCGTTTCGGAAGAAGCACGTCAGCACGCTCGCCGGATTCTCGGCGGGAACGTTTAAGGAGGGAATCATCATGGCCAAAATCCCGGTGACCGTTCTGACCGGCTTTCTCGGCTCCGGCAAAACCACGCTCGTCAACCACATCCTCACCGCGAACCACGGCCACCGGATCGCGGTGATCGAGAACGAGTTCGGCGAGATCCCGATCGACAACGCGCTCGTGCTCGGCGGCGACGAGAAGATCATCGAAATGAGCAACGGCTGCTGCCTGTGCTGCACCGCGCGGACCGACCTGATCGAAATCCTGCAGTCGCTGCTGCGCCGGCGCGAACGGTTCGACCGGATCCTCATCGAGACCAGCGGAATGGCCGACCCGAACCCGGTCGCGCAGACGTTCTTCGTGGACGACGAGGTGTCGTCGGCCTTCGCGCTGGACGCGATCGTGACGCTGGTCGACGCGCGGCACGTCGGCAGCCACCTCGAGGAGGGCGAACACGACGGCGTCGGCGGCCAGGTGAGCAACCAGATCGCGTTCGCCGACCGGATCGTGCTCAACAAGATCGACCTGGTCACCGAGCCGGAAATCGAGGAACTGCGCACGCGGCTGCGCTCGGTCAACGCGACCGCGGACATCCTCACGTCCAGCTACGGGAGCGTCGACCTGGACGACATCCTCGGCATCAACGCCTTCGACCTGAACCGCACCGTCGCCGCCGACCCCGGCTGGCTGGAAGACGAGTCCCACCACCACGACCCGACGCTGGAATCCGTCTCGATCGAACTCGACTACCCCCTGGACCGTGCCGCGTTCGAACAGTGGCTCACCGCACTGCTGTCCGAACGCGGCGACGATCTGTACCGGTTCAAGGGAATCCTGGCTTTCGACCGCCGGACGGTGCTGCAAGGCGTGCACCGGATCTACGAACTGACCGATGCGGGCGAGTGGGGTGCGGAGCCGCCGGTCAGCAAACTCGTCCTGATCGGCCGGAACCTCGACCGCGCGGAGCTGACCGACACGGTGTCCCGCTGCAGCCTGGCCGCGGTTGGCCGGTGATTCACGCGAGCGCCGCAGTCACATCCAACTCAACGAGCTGCCCCCGGTAGCCCAGACACGTCACGCCGACCAACGTGCTCGCAGTCGTGAACGCCTCCGCGATCGAAGAGTTCACGAACCGCTCCCACACCGCGGCGAGGGTCGGCTGATCGGAGGTCGCCACGTAGATCACCGTGCGCACGACGTCCTCGGGAGTCGCTCCGGCGTGGGCCAGCGCGACCTCGGTGTTCGCGACAACCTGGTCCACCTGCGCGAGGACGTCCCCCGACACGACCTGGCCGTCGGGGGCCAACGGGCACTGACCAGCGAGGTGCACTGCGCGGCGCGCGTCGACGGTGGTCACGTGGTGATATCCGGGAGTCGGGTGCAAAGCGGGCGGGTTCTGCCGTTGAATGGTCACGAGGCAGATCGTCGCGCACGCGCGCGGCGTCTCGCCACGGGATTTCCGGACCGGGAGGGCGTATGCGCAGGACCATCGACTGGGCCGACGGGACCATCGTGATCGTGGACCAGGTAGCGCTTCCGGGCGAATACCGCACGCTCACCCTGCACACAGTGACCGAACTGGTCGACGCGATCCAACGACTGGCAGTCCGCGGAGCACCGGCATTGGGAGCGGCCGGTGCCCTGGGCGTCGCTCTGGCGGCCCGCCAAGGCGGGGATGTGCGTGCCGAAGCGGACCGGATCGCGCACGCCCGGCCGACAGCGGTCAACCTGGCCTGGGGCGTTTCCCGGGCGCTGGACCGATTGCCGGACGGAGCCGATGCGGTGCTCGCGGAGGCGCTGGCGATGCTCGACGAGGACGAGCAACGCAACCGCACCGCGTCGGCACACGCGGTGGAGGTCGTGCTGGACGCGTGCCCGCGCAGGCCGTTGCGGTTGCTCAGCCACTGCAATGCCGGCCACTTGGCGACGGTCGCCTGGGGCACCGCGCTAGGCGTCGTCTGGCACCTGCACGCGCGGGGGCTGGTGGAGTCGGTGCTGGTGGACGAGACGCGGCCGTTGCTGCAGGGATCCCGCCTCACCGCCTGGGAACTCGAGCAGACCGGGGTGCCCTACCGCGTGCAACCGGACGGCGCGGCAGCCGCGGCGATGGCGCGCGGACTGGTCGATTGCGTGCTGGTCGGCGCGGACCGGATCGCGGCGAACGGCGACGTGGCCAACAAAATCGGGACCTACGGGCTGGCCATCGCCGCCGCGCACCACGGTGTGCCGTTCGTGGTCGTCGCCCCGACGTCCACTGTGGACAAAGCCATCGCCACCGGGGCGGATATCGACATCGAGGAGCGCGCGGCTGTCGAGCTGACGGAGTTCGGCGGGGCGCGGATCGCGCCAGAGGGGTCGGCGGTGTTCAACCCGGCCTTCGACGTCACGCCGACAGCGCTCATCACTGCCGTCGTCACCGAGGACGGCGTGTTCGGCGCGTGAGCCTGGTGCGGTGGCGGTCCGGAGCTAGGGGCGCGGGCCGACGACCTCGGTGCCGTCCCGCACGGTGATCGCCATAGCCGGACAAGAATCCGCCGCGTCCAGCAGAGTCTCGTCCGGTCCGACAGTCCCGGCGACAGCACGCGCGGTGGCGCCGTCCAGCGCGAACGTCTCCGGCATCAGCGACGCGCACATCCCGCTCCCGATGCACGCGCCCCCGTCGACCTCGACCGTCCAGCTCATCGTCACCATCCCACCGGCATCGACCGCGGCCCGCGGACCAGCATCTGCGTCTTCCACTCAATATCCCCGGCGAGCCGCAGCCCCGGCAACTCCCGGGTCAACGCCCGCAACGCCTCCTGCAGTTCCAGCCGCGCGAGCGGGGCGCCCAGGCAATGGTGCACCCCGTGCCCGAACCCGAGGTGGTGGTTGTCGCCGCGATCCAGAACGAGCTGATCCGCGGTACCGAACCGCAGCCGGTCGCGGTTGGCCGCCCCGATCGCCACCAGCACCGGTTCCCCTTGGCGCACCAGGACATCGCCGACCTCGACGTCCTCCACCGCGTACCGGGCGAACCCGGCCCCGGCCCCGAGCGGCACGAAGCGAAGCAACTCCTCGACCGCGGTCGGGATGAGCGACGGGTCCGCGCACAGCCGTTCCCAGTGCTCATGCTGGTCCAGCAGCGCATACACGAAGTTGGGGATCTGGCTGGCGGTCGTTTCGTGCCCGGCGACCAGAATCCCCACGCAGAGATCGACCAGTTCCAGCTCGGTAAGCCGGTCCCGGACATCACGGGCTTCGATCAGCGCGGTCATCAGGTCGTCCCGCGGCTGCGCCCGATGCTCGGCGATCAGCCCGGCCATGTACGCCCGCAGTTCCTCCCGGCTGCGCTCCGACTCCTCCGGCGTCAGCCGTGTGGTCGACAACGCCGCGTCGCTCCACTCGCGGAACTGCGGCCGATCCCCCACCGGCACCCCGAGCAACTCGCAGATCACCGCGACCGGAATCGGCAACGCGTACAGATCGACGAGATCAGCCGGTTGCCCGTGCTCCCGCAATTCCGCGATCAGCTCATCGGCCAACCGCGCGACCCGGGGCCGCAACTCCTCCACCCGCCGCGCCGTGAACGCCTTGGCCACCAGGGTCCGCAACCGCGTGTGATCCGGCGGATCCATCGACAAGATGCCGCCCGGACGCCGATACCCCGACATCCGCGGCTCGTCGCTGTCCTGCGCCAACGCGCGGGAGAACCGCCGGTCGCCGAGCACGAGCCGGGCATCGGCATAGCGGGTGGCGAGCCAGGCGGCCTCGCCGTGCGGCATCTGGACGCGAATCATCCCGGCGTTCTCACGGGCGGCGGTGTAGGCCTCGTTGAGCGCGAGGCCAGCCTCCTCGTTGAACGGATAGGCGAGCGGTTCGGTGTGCGTGGTGGTCATGCCAACGACTCCCCGGATCCCTTTGTAAGCAGGTGCTTACATGCCTACACCTGGGGTCGGTCACGCGTCAATACGCCAGGAGCTTCCAGAAAATCCCGAGACACCCGCCCTAGGCTCGGCCCAATGACTTCCGCATGGACGAACGAAGCCGCCATCCAGCAGTGGGACAGCGGCAGCACCCGGGAATCGATGGAAGCGACCGCCGTCAGCGGCGACTTCTCCAAAGAGCATCTGGTCAACCCCGTCCTCCTCCGGCTTCTCGGCGACGTGCGCGGCCGGCGGGTGCTGGACGCGGGCTGCGGCAACGGATACTTCAGCCGGATGCTCGCCGAGCGCGGAGCCCAGGTGACGGGCGTCGAACCGGCCGCGAGCCTGGTTTCGTTCGCCCGGGAGAAGTCCGCGGCGGATATTTCTTACCTGCAGGCGGATCTCGCTCACCTGCCCGAACTGGAGCCGTTCGACGCTGTCGTCTGCAGCATGGTGCTGATGGCGATTCCCGACTGGAAGCCCGCGATGCGCGCCTGCGTCGAGGCGCTGCGGCCGGGCGGGCTGTTCGTGTTCGCCATCGTGCACCCGGCGTTCGAGGAGCTGTTCGGCACCTGGCGCGAACACGGCGAATACCGCCGGAAGGAGTATCTGGCGGAGTACGAGATCGTCGGGCGCGGCGCGTCCGACTTCCATCGGCCGATTTCCGCGTATCTCAACGAAGTGGCCGCGCTCGGCTGCCGGGTGCGCGAGGTCGTCGAGCCGGGGCTCGACCCGGCGCACGGGATCGAGGCTTACGCGCGCATGCCGAACTTCCTGATCGTCGCGGCGGAAACCGGCTGCCCGATAGGCCAATAACCGGTTCCCGAACGTCCCGGACCCGGCCGCGGTTTGGATAGCGTGGTCGCATGCTGGACTACGGCCTGGATTTGTCCGAGATAGCCCTCGAAGTCGCGTTGCCGGACTTGCGCGCGGAAGGCGACGACCTCGACGCGGTGGTGTCCGCGGAACCGGACTGGTCGAGACCGACGCCAGCCCCGCGGTGGACGATCGGCCACCAGATCGCGCACCTCGCGGCGGCCGACGCGAACGTCCTCCTCGCCATCCGGACGCCGGAGAAGTTCGCCGCGGTGCTGGAGGAAGACGCCGACGCCGTCGCGGCCGAGGGTGCCGCGCGTCCGCGTTCGGAGCTGCTGGACCACTGGCGCGCCGGACGCGCCGAAGTGGCGGACGCGCTCGGCGAGATCCCGCTGGACCAGGCGTTTCCGTGGTACGGCTCGGAGTCCACCGCGAAGCTCGCGGTGGCGCTTCGGCTGATGGAAACGTGGGCGCACGGGCAGGACATCTTCGACACCGTGGGCGTCGAACACCATCCGACGGACCGGCTCAAGCACATCGCCGCCTTGGGCTTCGCCGGGCGCGGGCTTTCGTTCTACGCCGCCCAGCTGCCACTGCCGACCGAGCCGATCCGGGTCGAGCTGACCGGTCCCGACGGCGCCGTCTGGGGCTGGGGTCCGGACGACGCCGCGCAACGGATCCGAGGCAGCGCACGGGATTTCTGCCTTCGCATCACCCAGCGCCGCGCCCTGGACGAAACCGGCCTGGCCGCGATCGGCGACGACGCGAAGGCCTGGCTGGAGAACGCCCGGGTCTTCCTCTAACGACGCCTGGGCCGCAGCAGCGCGACGCCCAAGGTCAACGCGCTGGTCGACGCCACGTGGATCGCCAGCGCCTTCTGGTTCGGCGCCCACACTCCGGTCGTCGGACCGCCGGACCACATCGCCGCGACGAAACCGCCTGCGGCACAAGCCATTGCCCGCCACAGCGCCGGCGAGCGATCCCGCCCGGCGGCCAAACCGGTGCCCACGGCGCCGAAAGCGCCCGCGGTGATCAGCGCTTCGCGCGCCATGTGGTACTGCACGTGACCTTCGCCGTGGCGGACCTCCGGCGCGCGGTAGCTCGGATCGGTGATGTGCGTGACCGTCTGCCACACCGACGGCGCGGCTGCGGCCAGGCCCGCGACAATGGCTGCCGCGCCCAAGGTTTCCCGCTTCATTGCTCGTCCTTTCCCTTGAGGTGGTGCGAAACCCGCCGCAGCGCGTCGTTCACCACGTCGATGGTTTCCGGGTCGAGAGCGCGCGCGATTTCGCGTTCGATCTCGGTCTTGAGCTCGAACGACGCGAGCGCCTGCCGTTTGCCCTCCTCGGTGAGGGTCACGAACACCGAACGCCGGTCGCCGGGGTCCTTGTCCCGGCGGACCCAGCCGCGGGCCTCGAGCCGGGTGATCCGGTGCGTGACCGAACCCGAGGTCAGCTCGACCGCGGCCATCACCTGCCCCGGCGTCAGCCGGTGCTCGGGCGCGCGCTTGAGCGCGGCGAGCATTTCCAGCTCCCACAACTCGATCCCGTGCGCGGACAGCTCGCGGCGCATCGCCAGTTCCAGCTGGTGCGCGACCCGCCGCAGCCGGTAGGACAGCGACTTCGCGCCCAGCACGCCCTCGTCGCCGCCGCCGCGCCGGACGGCGTCCACCAGGTCGTCGACCGCGTCCCGCGGCGTTGTGTTCACCGGCACGGACCTTTCTCTCGACATCAAGACAGTGAGAGAATACCTTGACGTCAAGACAGTTGGCCAGTCGAACATCGACCAAGGGGGAACCATGGACATCGAAGTCGCGGTGATCGGAGCCGGGCCCGTCGGGATGGCGGCGGCCGCGTTCCTGCACCACGCCGGAGTCTCGGTCCGGGTCTTCGAGGCGGCTCCGGAACGCGCGGGGCAATCGAGGGCCACGACCGTCCATCCGCGCACGCTCGAGGTCCTCGATGCGCTGCCGGACGACGCGGGTTCGCTGGCCGCGCGCATGGTCGCCGAGGGAAATCCGGTGCCCGCCGCGCATTTCGCGACCCTGCCGAACCTGCTGAGCTACACCGGACTCGACACTTCGTTCCCGTTCGTGCTGATGCTCCCGCAGCCGGAAACCGAGCGGCTGCTCGCCGAGCATCTGGCCGAACAGGGCGTCGTGATCCAGCCGGGGTGGAAACTCGCCGACCTGACGCAGGACGAGCAAGGCGTCACGATCGTCTCGGAAACCGGCGATACTCAGCGCGTCGGTTACGTCGTGGGCGCGGACGGCGCGCACAGCGCGACCAGGCACGCGCTCGGCCTCGGCTTTCCCGGAAATCCGGCTTCCACCGTGGGCTTCCTCGCCGACGTGCGCCTGGAACGCCCGCCAGCCCACCCGCACAACTGGGACTGCGAACGCGGCTCGTACAGCGTGCTTCCGCTGCCCGGCGGCATTCACCGCATTTTCGGCCACGAACCCGGCGACACCGGCCTCACGCCTGAGGAAGCCGCACGCCGCCAAGCACTGATTCCCGACGAGACCGAACTGCGCGCGACGCTCAAACGGCTCGCCGACGACGATTTCGGCATCACCGAGGTGATCTGGGCGTCGCGGACCGGCGACACCACGCGCCACGTCGAGCAGTACCGCACCGGCCGGGTGTTCCTCGCCGGCGACGCCGCGCACGTCCACCTCCCGGCGGGCGGCCAGGGGCTCAACGTCGGCGTGCAGGACGCGGCGAACCTCGCGTGGAAGCTCGCCGCCGAGGTGAAGGGCCGCGCGCCGCGGCGGATCATCGACGGCCCGCAGTCCTACGACGCCGAACGCCGCCCCATCGCGGCCCGGCTCGCGGCGAACACCCTCGCCCAGGCCGCGCTCATGGTCACTTTCACACCCGGCGGAAAAGCGTTGCGCGACTTGATGTCCGGCCTCATCGGCCGCGACGGCGACACCGCGGACGAACTGCGCGGCTGGCTGTCCGGGCTGGAGGTTTCCTACGCCGAGGACGGCAGTCTCGTCGGCCGTCGCGTGCCCAACCTCCCGCTCGCCGACGGCCGCACGCTCCACCGCGCGCTGCGGCCGGACCGGTTGACTCTCGTGGCTTTCGGCAGCACTGTCCCGGAGGGCGAGAACGTCGTGCGCTCAACCCGGGACTGGCACGACTTGGCCGCCGTGCTCGTGCGCCCGGACGGTTACGCCGCCGAAGTGTGGACAGCGGGCGAAAAGATCACCGCCGACTGGATGGAGCGCTGAATGGGCGTGGACACCGCACGCGGTCGCTTCGGCATTCTCGCGATCCTCTGCTCCAGCATCCTCGTCGTCGCGATGGACAACACCATCGTCAACGTCGCGCTCCCGGTCATCCGCACCGATCTCGACGCGTCGATCAACGGTCTGCAATGGACAATCGACTCCTACACCCTCGTGATCGCCTGCTTCCTGATGCTCGGCGGCGCCACCGGGGACCGGTTGGGGCGCAAGCGAACCTTCCTGGCCGGGTTGGTCCTTTTCGGACTCGGCTCGCTGCTGTGCAGCGTCGCGCCGTCGATCGGCTGGCTGGTCGCCGCGCGGATCGTGCAGGCGCTCGGCGGCGCGATGCTGAACCCGGTCGCGATGTCGATCATCACGAACGTCTTCGCCGACCCGGGCGAGCGCGCGCGGGCGATCGGGGTCTGGGGATCGATCGTCGGAATCTCGCTGGGCGTTGGCCCCGTGCTCGGCGGCGTGCTCACCGAAAGCATCGGCTGGCGGGCGATCTTCTGGGTCAACGTCCCCGTGGTCGTCGCCGCGATCGCGTTGACCGTGCGCTACGTGCCGGAATCGCGGGCCCCACGGGCGCGCCGACCGGATCCGGTGGGGCAGATTCTGGTCGTGGTGCTGCTTGGCTCGGTGGTGACCGCGGCGATCGAAGGCCAGCGGCTCGGCTGGGGTTCGCCGCTGATCCTCAGCCTGGCCGGGCTCGGCGTGCTCGCCTTGATCGCGCTGATCCGCTGGGAAATCCGCCGCCGGGAACCGCTGGTCGAGCTGCGGTTTTTCCGAAGCGCGCCGTTCTCGTCGGCCACGATCAGCGCGGTGTGCGGGCTCGCCGCGTTCGGGACGTTCCTGTTCCTGTCGCCGCTGTACCTGCAGGACGTGCGCGGGCTGTCGGCGCTGCAATCCGGCTTGATGTTGTTGCCGACCGCCGTGGCCGTGACGATCGCCGCGCCGCTGGCCGGGCGTCTCGTCGCCACTCGCGGCGCGCGGATTCCATTGCTGACCGCGGGGATCTCGATGACCGTGGTTGCCGTTGTGCTCACGACAGCGTCGGCCACCACGCCGCTGTGGGTGCTCGCGATCGCGTACGGCGTGTTCGGGATGGGCTTCGGCCTGCTGAACCCGCCCATCACCAACGCGGCGGTAAGCGGCATGCCGCGGTCGCAAGCCGGGGTCGCCGCCGCGGTCGCGTCCACTTCGCGACAGGTCGGGCAGACCCTCGGTGTTGCTGTCGCGGGCACGATTCTCGCCGCCGCGGCCACCCCGCTGGCCGGTTACTCCACCGCCTGGTGGGCCGTCGCGGGCGGGACCGCGCTCATCATCTTGCTCGCCGTCCTCGCCACCACCGGCTGGGCGCGCGCAGGAGCCGAACGGGTAGCCCGCCGTTTCGCCGACGAGCCGATCACCGAACCGGTCTAATCGCGATGGGGTGAATCGGGCAGAGGTGTGGTCCTTCCGTCGCCTATCCCGGTCGATCGCCCCGCGACGGTGCGGGCGTCTCCAGAGTGGGAGATGCCCGCACCGTCGGAGGAAAGGCGCCGTCCGCATGCCCACCCCGCCCGAGACCCCGGCACTCCCGACCACCCGAACCACCGGATGTCCGTTCGACCCGCCCGCCGAATACGCCGCGTTGCGCGAGGCCGCGCCAGTGTCGCGGATCCGCTGCCCGGCCGGGTTCGACACCTGGCTCGTCACCCGCTACGACGACGTCCGCGCCGTGCTCGCCGACCCGGCGCTCAGCTCGCGCGGAGCCTCGTCGGTGCACGTCAAAGCCGAACAGGACCCGTACGCCGAGGTCGATCCCGGTTCGATCATCCAGCTCGACGGCGCGGAGCATTCCCGGCTGCGCAAGATGGTCGTCGCCGAGTTCACCGTCCGGCGGGTGGAGAAGCTGCGCGAGTACGTCCGCGAGCAGGTCGAACAGCATCTCGACGCCATGCTCGCCAAGCCGGGCCGCGCCGACCTGGTGCAGGACTTCGCACTGCCGATCCCGTCGCTGGCGATCTGCGAACTGCTCGGCGTCCCGTACGCCGACCGCGAGCTGTTCCAGCGTCAGAGCAGCGTGCTGGTCAGCACCGACCAGGACGCCGAAACCACCGGGCAGGCGTACCACGAACTGGCCGGCTACCTGGGGAAACTGTTCGCCGGCAAGCAGCAGGACCCCCACGACGACCTGTTCAGCAAGCTCATCGTCCGGGCCGAGGCCTCCGGGGAACCGCTCGACCTGGACGAGCTCATCATGCTCGGGCTCAGCCTCCTGGTCGCCGGGCACGAAACCACCGCCAACATGATCGCGCTCAGTGCCCTCTTGCTGCTGGAACACCCGGACCAGCGCACGCAGGCCCTCGCCGATCCGCCGCGCGCGGTCGAAGAACTGCTGCGGTACCTGTCGGTGGTGCAGTTCGGCGTGCTGCGGTACGCCACCGAAGAGGTCAAGGTCGGCGGCCAGACGGTGGCCGAGGGTGACTGGCTGATCGCCGCGCTGAACTCCGCCAATCGCGACGAGGACCGCTATCCGCACGCCGACCGGCTGGACTTCACCCGCGAATCGCCGCGCACGCACGTCGCCTTCGGGTTCGGCGCGCATCAGTGCGTCGGCCAGCAGCTCGCGCGGGTCGAAATGCAGGAGGCGCTGACCGCGTTGTTCCGCCGCGTGCCGGACCTGCGGCTGGCGGTGCCGAAGGAATCTTTGGCGTACAAGCACAACGCGCTCGTCTACGGCCCCGAGGAGCTGCCGGTCGCCTGGCCCGCGTAGTTCGTCCGGCCGATCCGCGACCATCCGGGTTAACCTCGTCGCGCACACCAGCGCACCCCAGGGGGAAACCGAATGGCCGCGGACCAGCCTTCGCGCAAACGCGACGCGACGGCGACGAAAGCCGCGCTGCTCGACGCCGCGGCCGAGCTGTTCGCCGACCGCGGCTTCGACCGCACGACGGTGCGCGACATCGCGAACCGCGCGGGCGTCAACCAGGCGCTGCTGTTCCGGTACTTCGGCAGCAAGGACGCGTTGTTCGAGCACGTGATGGCGCGCGGCGGCCTGGCCCAGGTCGAGACGACCCCGCCGGAGCGGCTGTTCTCCGCGGCGCTGCGGAGCCTCCTCGAACGCGACGACACGGCGTCGCGCTCCATCGAGACCTACCTGCGGTCGTCGGGCACCGATCGCGCCGACGAGGCTCTCCGCGCGCAACTCGACGCCGAGTACACCCGCGCGCTGTCCGGGCTCACCGACGAGCCGGACGCCGAACTCCGCGCCGACCTCGCGATGGCCTGGCTGCTCGGCATCGGGCTGGTCCGCTCGATCACCCGCAAGGAACCGCTCGCCACCGCGCCCGCCGACGAGATCGAACGGCTCATCGGCCCCGCCGTGCGCACCCTGCTCGAGCGCAGCAAGTAACTCGCCTGCCGACGGCACCCCAGAGGTCCGTGAGGGGAACCCTGAGGGACTCTGATTCCCTCAGGGTTCCCCTCACGGACGGCAAACCCGCCCGCGGCAAGTAATTCGCTACAGCGGCGGAGGGCTCGCCGATACCGTCGGCGCATGTTCCCGCCCGCCGCCACCGCGGCCGAGTCCGGCCAGCTGACCCGCGAAGGCCTGCTGCCCGCGGTACGAGACCTCCTGCGCTCGCTGGGCGAACCCGGCGAACCCGTGCCGTTCGACGACGGTTCGCTGCCGGTGTACGCGGTCGGCGACCAGCTCGTCCTGAAGCTCTATCCGCCGGTGTACCTCGACGAGCTGACCACTGAGCGGACCATGCTGGAAGTCCTGCACGGCAAGCTCCCCATCCCGACTCCGGGCGTCGTGCACGCCGGAACGCGCGACGGCTGGGGTTACGTCGTGATGGAACGGCTTCCCGGGCGCACGCTCAAGCAGGTCTGGCCGGAACTGTCCACAGCGGACAAACTCGCGCTCGCCCCGAAGATCGGCGAGGCGCTGTCCACTTTGCACTCGGTGCGCGACCCGGCGTTGTCCGTGCTCGCTCCGCGGGACTGGACCGCGTTCCTTGCCGGGCAACGCGAAAAGCTGGTCGACCACCATCGCAAGACCACATTGGACGAATACTGGCTCGCCCAGCTGCCGGAGTTCGTCGACGCGGTGGACCTGGGAACGCCGGAAACCGTGCCGTTGCACACCGAGGTCATGCGCGACCATCTGCTGGTCACCCCCGAAGGGGAGCACTGGCAGCTGTCCGGCCTGTTCGATTTCGAACCGGCGATGCGCGGCGCGGCGGAATACGAGTTCGGCGCGGTCGGCCTGTTCGTTTCCGGCGGCGACCCGGCATTTCTGCGGAGTCTTCTGCTCGCTTACGGTTACCGTCCGGCCGACCTCGGCCCGGACTTCTCCCGCCGTTGCCTCGCGTACACGCTTCTGCACGTCTACAGCGACTTCCGCTGGTACCTCGACGTGCTCCCGGCCCCCGAGAAACCTACTTTCGTATCCCTCGCGGACGCATGGTGGGGCGCGTGAGGGGTACCCCGAAACTACCCCGCGACATACCCCCGTAAAAAGGAGTGAAATACGCGACAACCCGGCAATCGCGACGGACACTGGAACTGTTCCCGGGGTACACCAGGGGCCGGGACAGAAGGAGGAACCGCCGTGACTGCCGAGTTGAACCATCGGGAGCGGGCAACCCTGCGCGCCGTCGCCGGAGGGCACGCGGAGATCAGCTGCAGCTGCGAACCGGACCTGTTCGTCGACGGGCTGAGCTGCTGCGACCAGGGCACGGTCCGCGACCTCGTCCGCAAAGGGCTGATCGCGCCCGCCGAGGACGGAGCGTGTGGCGCACGGGTACGCGCGGTGCTCACCGAGGCCGGGGCGCGCGCGTTGGACGGAAAGCCCGTCGCGGCTTGATCTTCCGGAGCCCGAGCCGGTGCGCGGCTACCCGCGCACCCACTCCTCCCCCAACTCGGCCGCGACCGCCTCGCCGCCGGTGAGGTCGGCCAGCCAGCTGCTGAATCGTTCCTCCTCGCCGGGCGCCAGCCCGACCGCGAAGTGCGCCGCCGCCTCGAAACGCGTCTCGTGCAGCACGTACGGCGAAGCGCGAAGATCGTTCTCGAAGCGGCCCGCCCGGGTGTAGTCCATCGTTACGTCGAACAGCCGCAATCGCCGATACTCCACCAGGCCTACCGCGTCGAGCGCATCGGACACCGCTTGCCCGTACGCGCGGATCAACCCGCCCGCGCCGAGCAGCACCCCGCCGAAATGCCGCGACACCACCGCGACCGTGTCGGTGACCTCGCGGCGGCGCAACACCTCCAGCATCGGCACCCCGGCCGTCCCGGCGGGCTCGCCGTCGTCGCTCGATCGCTGGGTGCGGCCGTCCGGGCCGAGGACGAACGCGTGACAGTGGTGCCGGGCCGCGGGTTCGGCGCGCCGGCGGGCCGAAATGATCTCCCGCGCGGCGGCTTCGTCGGCCACCGGAGCGAGCGCGCACAGGAACCGTGAACGCCGTATTTCCATCTCGTGCGCCCCGGCCGCCGCCACGGACAGATAACGATCAGTCATCGGCGCTCCCCCTCATGACCACCAGTCAACCAGCAGCAGACGCGGGGTTGACACCGGGCGGGCAGACATGTTTTCGCAGGTCAGCGCACTGGCTGACCGCGTGCCGGGAGAGACGGCCCGACATATGGGAGTACCCCGGAGGGCGTCAACGTATGCGTGGCTTATCCCACGAGAGCGCGATGACGTATGTCGATCACAGCGAATTCACACTATCGTCATAAGACCCGGCGAACCCGGGAGTCACCACCACGCGCCCCGGCTGGCCCCCACCACACAGGCTGACCGACCCCGGCGCGTGCGCCTGTACAGCGACGTGCAGAACTTTTTTCCGCCGCCCATCGCCGTGCGGTGACAAACCATCCGGCACCCGGACCGGTCGTCGACCGGCCGCGGTCAGCCACGCATCGCGACGCAGTGCCGCGCCTCGCGGGTGCGAAGGCACCGGATGGTTTCCCTTCTCGACTGACCATCGCGGTTTCGGACCACTTCGTTAACCGGTTCAGTGATGAACCCCTCTTCGGAGTAAAGAAACCGCGCCAACGCCTTGGGAGGCGGCCAGCCGTGACCCACCGTTCGAGCAGCCCGGCCACTGACGGCCTCTATGACCCCGCTTACGAGCACGATGCCTGCGGGGTGGCGTTCGTCGCGGACCTGACCGGTCGCCGAGACCATCAGATCGTGGCGAAAGCCCTTGTCGCGTTGAAGAATCTGGAACATCGCGGCGCCCGCGGGGCGGAACCGGACACCGGGGACGGCGCGGGCCTGCTCATCCAGGTTCCGGACGCGTTCTACCGCGAGGTCGCCGGGTTCGAGCTGCCGCCGGAAGGCAGCTACGCCGTCGGCACCGCGTTCCTTCCTCGCGACGAAAAACGCCGCGGCCGCGCCATGACCACCATCGAGCGGATCGCCGCCGAGGAGGACATGCGCGTGGTGGGCTGGCGCGAGCTGCCGGTCGACACCGCGCACTGCGGCCCGACCGCCGCGCAGACCATGCCGCACTTCACCCAGCTGTTCCTGGCCGGGCGCAAGAACAATCTCGACGGCCTCGCACTCGAGCGCGCCGCCTTCTGCGTGCGCAAGCGCGCCGAGCACGAGCTGGTCGAGGACGGTGAAGAAGGCGGGGTGTACTTCCCCTCTCTTTCTTCGCGCACGATCGTCTACAAGGGAATGCTGACCGAGCCGCAGGTCGAGAAGTTCTTCCTCGACCTCTCCGACGAGCGCGTGACGAGCGCCATCGGGCTGGTGCACTCCCGCTTCTCCACCAACACTTTCCCGTCGTGGCCGCTCGCGCACCCGTACCGCTACGTGGCGCACAACGGCGAGATCAACACGCTCAAGGGCAACCGCAACTGGATGGACGCCCGCGAGGCGCTCCTGGAGACCGACCTGGTCCCCGGCGACCTCAAGCGGATCTACCCGGTCATCACGCGCGGCGCGAGCGACTCGGCGTCCTTCGACGAGGTGCTGGAGCTGCTGCACCTGGGCGGCCGGTCGCTGCCGCATTCGGTGCTGATGATGATCCCGGAGGCCTGGGAGAACCATCAGGAGATGGACCCCGCGCGCCGCGCCTTCTACGAGTTCCACTCCACGCTCATGGAGCCGTGGGACGGGCCGGCGCTGGTGGCGTTCACCGACGGCGCGCAGATCGGCGCGGTGCTGGACCGCAACGGCCTGCGTCCGGGCCGCTACTGGGTCACCGACGACGGTCTCGTGGTGCTCGCCAGCGAGGTCGGCGTGCTCGAGCTCGACCAGGCGAAGATTGTCCGGAAAGGACGGTTGGAGCCGGGCCGGATGTTCCTGGTCGACACTGTCGCCGGGCGCATCGTCGAGGACGAGGAGGTCAAGGGCCAGCTCGCTTCCGAGCACCCGTACGACGAATGGGTCGACGCCGGGCTGCTCCGCCTGGAGGAACTGCCCGAGCGCGACCGCGAGGTCCCGCTGCACGCCGCGCTCGTCCGGCGGCAGCAGGCGTTCGGCTACACCGAGGAAGAGCTGGAAACCATCCTCGAGCCGATGGCCCGCACCGGAGCGGAGCCGATCGGGTCGATGGGCAACGATTCGCCGCTCGCGTCCCTTTCGTCGCGTTCGCGTCCGTTGTTCGACTACTTCATCCAGCTGTTCGCCCAGGTGACCAACCCGCCGCTGGACGCGATCCGCGAGGAGCTGGTGACCGCGCTGGGCACGCAGATCGGCGCGGAGCCGAACCTGCTGGCCGCGGATGCGTCGTCGTGCCGCCGGATCGTGCTGCCGTTCCCGGTGCTGGACAACGACCAGCTCGCGAAACTGGTGCACGTCAACGACGACGGCGATCTGCCGGAGTTCCAGGCGGTCACGGTCATGGGCCGGTACAAGGTGAACGGCGGCGGGGACGCGCTGCTGCAGCGGCTCGACGAGATCCGCGCCGAGGTGTCCGAGGCGATCGAGGACGGCGCGCGGCTGATCGTGCTGTCCGACCGCGGGGTCGACGCCGACCACGCGCCGATCCCGTCGCTGCTGCTCACCGGCGCGGTGCACCACCACTTGGTGCGGGAGAAGACGCGCACGCAGGTCGGCCTCATCGTCGAGGCGGGCGACGCGCGCGAGGTGCACCACATCGCGCTGCTGGTCGGTTACGGCGTGGCCGCGGTGAACCCGTACCTGGCGATGGCGACGGTCGAGGAGATGGCGCACCGGGGCCTCATCCCGGGCGTGACTCCCAAGCAGGCCACCACGAACCTCATCAAGGCGCTCGGCAAGGGTGTCCGCAAGACCATGTCGAAGATGGGCGTTTCGACGGTGGCCTCGTACACCGGCGCACAGATCTTCGAGGCGGTCGGCCTCGGCGCCGAAGTGATCGACACCTGTTTCACCGGAACCACTTCCCGGCTCGGCGGCGTCGGCTTCGACACCCTCGCCGAGGAGGTTTCGCAGCGGCACGTGCGGGCGTTCCCGGCCGACGGCGTCCGGGCGAGCCACCGCGAGCTGGAAACCGGCGCGGACTACCAGTGGCGGCGCGAAGGCGAGCCGCACCTGTTCAACCCGCAGACGGTGTTCAAGCTGCAGCACTCCACGCGGGCCGGGAAGTACGACGTCTTCAAGGAGTACACGAAGGCGGTCAACGACCAGGCCGAGAAGCTGCTGACGCTGCGCGGGCTGTTCGACTTCAAGTACAGCGACCGGAAGCCGGTGCCGATCGAAGAGGTCGAGCCGATTTCGGAGATCGTGAAGCGGTTCGCCACCGGGGCCATCTCGTACGGCTCGATCTCGATGGAAATGCACCAGACGCTGGCGATCGCGATGAACCGCCTCGGCGGCAAGTCGAACACCGGCGAGGGCGGCGAAGACCCGGAGCGGCTGTACGACCCGGAACGGCGCAGCGCGGTCAAGCAGGTCGCGAGCGGCCGGTTCGGCGTCACCAGCGAGTACCTGGTGAACTCCGACGACATCCAGATCAAGATGGCGCAGGGCGCGAAGCCCGGCGAGGGCGGGCAGCTGCCCGGCGGCAAGGTGTACCCGTGGATCGCGAAGACGCGGCACTCCACGCCGGGCGTCGGGCTGATTTCCCCGCCGCCGCACCACGACATTTACTCCATTGAGGATCTGGCGCAGCTGATCCACGACCTCAAGAACGCCAACCCGGACGCGCGCATCCACGTGAAGCTCGTGTCCGAGGTCGGCGTCGGCACGGTCGCCGCGGGCGTGTCCAAAGCGCACGCGGACGTCGTGCTGATCTCCGGTCACGACGGCGGAACCGGCGCCTCGCCGCTGTCCTCGATCAAGCACGCGGGCGGACCGTGGGAGCTGGGCCTGGCCGAAACGCAGCAGACGCTGCTGGCCAACCGGCTGCGCGACCGGATCGTGGTGCAGACCGACGGCCAGCTCAAGACCGGCCGCGACGTCATGATCGCGATGCTGCTCGGCGCCGAGGAGTTCGGTTTCGCGACCGCGCCGCTGGTGGTGTCGGGCTGCATCATGATGCGCGTCTGTCACCTCGACACCTGTCCGGTCGGCGTCGCGACGCAGAACCCGAAGCTGCGCGAGAAGTTCAGCGGCAAGGCGGAGTACGTGGTGAACTTCTTCGAGTTCATCGCGCAGGAGGTCCGGGAATACCTGGCGGAGCTGGGATTCCGGTCGGTCGAGGAGGCCGTGGGCCACGCCGAGCTGCTCGACAAGCGCAAGGCGGTGGACCACTGGAAGGCCGCCGGGCTCGACCTGTCGCCGATCTTCCACGTGCCCGAGCTGCCGCCGCGCGCGGTGCGGCACCAGACCGTGAAGCAGGACCACGGGCTGGACAAGGCACTGGACAACACGCTGATCCAGCTCGCCGAGGGCGCGCTGGCGGCGGGCGACAAGGTGCGGCTGGAACTGCCGGTGCGCAACGTGAACCGGACCGTCGGCACCATGCTCGGCTCGGAGCTGACGAAGAAGTGGGGCGGCGAAGGGCTTCCCGACGACACCATCGACGTCACCTTCACCGGCACCGCGGGCCAGTCGTTCGGCGCGTTCGTGCCGAAGGGCATCACGCTGCGGCTCTACGGCGACGGCAACGACTACGTCGGCAAGGGCCTCTCCGGCGGGCGGATCGTCGTGCGGCCGCCGAAGGAATCGCCGATCGTCGCGGAGAACCACATCATCGCGGGCAACGTCATCGCGTACGGGGCCACGAGCGGCGAGATCTTCATCCGCGGCCAGGTGGGCGAACGGTTCTGCGTGCGCAACTCCGGCGCGCTGGCGGTCGTCGAGGGTGTGGGCGACCACGGCGGCGAGTACATGACCGGCGGCCGGATGGTCGTGCTGGGCAACGTCGGCCGCAACTTCGCGGCGGGCATGTCCGGCGGCGTCGCGTACGTGCTGGACCTGCCGGCGCACCGGGTCAACCCGGAGATGGTCGACATCGACCCGCTCGACACCGCGGACGTCGACTTCCTGCGCGAAACCATCGAAAAGCATTACAACGAAACCGAATCCGCCGTCGCGCGGGCCTTGCTGGCGGACTGGGACAGTGCGGTCGACCGGTTCGGCAAGGTCATGCCCAAGGACTACAAGCGCGTTCTCGCCGCCCAGGTCGCGGCTGAGCGCGACGGCCGGGACGTGAACGAGGCGATCATGGAGGCAGCTCATGGCTGATAATCGCGAAGCCAGCTATGAGTGCCGACTGGGTGCGGGTATCCCGCAGAACACGGAGGCCGCACATGGCTGACCCCAAGGGCTTTCTGACCACCACGCGCGAGGAACCGAAGCGGCGTCCGGTGGACCTGCGGCTGATGGACTGGCGCGAGGTCTACGAGGACTTCGCGTCGACCAAGCTGGAAAAGCAGGCCGGGCGCTGCATGGACTGCGGCATCCCGTTCTGTCACCAGGGCTGTCCGCTCGGGAACCTGATCCCGGAGTGGAACACGCTGGTGTGGCGGGAGGACTGGCAGCAGGCCGCGGACCGGCTGCACGCCACGAACAACTTCCCGGAGTTCACCGGCACGCTGTGCCCGGCGCCGTGCGAAACCGCGTGCGTGCTCGGCATCAACGACGACCCGGTGTCCATCAAGCGGGTCGAGATCTCGATCATCGACCGGGCCTTCGAGGAGGGCTGGGTCACGCCGCAGGTTCCGGTCACGAAGACGGGCAAGAAGGTCGCGGTGGTCGGGTCCGGTCCGTCCGGGCTGGCCGCGGCGCAGCAGCTGACCCGCGCGGGCCACACCGTCGTGGTCTACGAGCGGGCCGACAAGATCGGCGGGCTGCTGCGGTACGGCATTCCCGAGTTCAAGATGGAGAAGTTCCGTCTTGACCGCCGCCTCGACCAGATGCGGGCCGAGGGCACGGAATTCCGGACGTCGGTGAACGTCGGCGTGGACGTCACTGTCGAGCAGCTTCGTTCGGACCACGACGCGGTGGTGCTGGCGGGCGGCGCGACGGCGTGGCGCGATCTGCCGATCGAGGGCCGTTCGGCCGAGGGCATCTACCAGGCCATGGAGTTCCTGCCGCCGGCCAACCGGGTCGCGGCGGGCGAGCTGGCGGAGTCGCCGTATTCGGCCAAGGGCCTCGACGTCGTGGTCATCGGCGGCGGCGACACCGGCGCGGACTGCGTCGGCACGTCGCACCGGCAGGGCGCGAAGTCGGTGACCCAGCTGGAGATCATGCCGAAGCCGCCGGAGTCGCGTTCGGACGCGCACCCGTGGCCGACGTACCCGATGATCTACCGCGTCACGTCCGCGCACGAGGAGGGCGGCGAGCGGCTGTACTCGGTCAACACGCAGGAGTTCCTGTCCGATTCCGACGGTCGCGTGCGCGCGCTGAAGCTGGTGGAGGTGCGCAACGAGGGCGGCAAGTTCGTGCCGGTCGAGGGCACTGAGACCGAGCTGCCCGCGCAGCTGGTGCTGCTGGCGATGGGCTTCCTCGGCCCGCAGCGCGAAGGCCTGCTGACCGACCTGGGCGTGGACCTGGACCAGCGCGGCAATGTCGTGCGGGACAAGAACTTCCAGACCACTGTGGACAACGTGTTCGTGGCGGGCGACATGGGCCGCGGGCAGTCGCTGATCGTGTGGGCGATCGCGGAGGGCCGCTCGTGCGCGGCCGGCGTGGACGCCTTCCTCACCGGCCGGGGCGTGCTCCCGGCCCCGATCGCGCCGACGGACCGGCCGATCTCCTGATGGCTCGGAGCAGGCGCGTCAACGTCGCCGCGCCTGCTCCGTTCAGTTTCGGGGTTGATGCGTCACTGCCGCCGCGTTGCCCCGGCTGCTGGGCGGGTGTGACAACGACGTCGCACCCGCCCTTTTTATCGCGCCGCCCCGTCGTTGTAGGCGACCTCGCCGCCGACCACAGTCGCGCCGACGCTGATCTCGCCGATCGTTACCGGGTCGACCGCCAGCAGGTCGTCGCTCAGCACGGTGAAGTCGGCGAGCTTCCCCCGGCTCAACGTGCCCTTGATCGTTTCCTCGTGCACCGCATAAGCCGAACCGACCGTGTACGCGCGCAATGCCTCCAGTGGAGTCACCGCCTCCTCCAGCGCGATCGGCTGGCCCGACGCGGTCCGGCGGTTGACCATGTCGTGGATGCTCAGCAACGGCGACGCCGCGACCACCGGCGCGTCCGTGCTCCCCGGCAGCACTACCCCGGCGTCGAGGAAGCTCCGCATCCGATACGCCAGACGGCTGCGTTCCGGACCAAGCGCGGCGAGCAGCCCGTCGCCGATCTCGGACAGGAATCGCCCCTGCGGCACGGGAATCACGCCCAGCTGAGCGATTCGAGCCACCGCGGCATCGTCGGCGACCGCGCAGTGCTCGATGCGGTGCCGGACGTCCTCGCGCGGGTACTTCTGCTGAGCCTCCTCATACGCGTCGAGCACGGCGCCGAGGGCCGCGTCGCCGATCGCGTGGGTGGCGATCTGCCAGTGGCACCGGTGCGCCTCGAGGATGTAGCGGCGCAGCTCGTCCGGCTCGAACAGCATCAGCCCTTGGTTGCCGGGGGTGTCCTCGTACTCGCAGCACATCGCGGCGGACCGGCCGATCAGCGAACCGTCGGAGAGAATCTTGACCGGGCCGATGCGCAACCGGTCGTCGCCGACGCCGGTGCGCACGCCGAGGTCGAGCCCGAACCATTCGCCGCCTGGCTCGAACGGGCCGCAGTCGCGCAGGGCGGTGATGTAGGGCATCACCGTCATCCGCACGCCCAACTGGCCGCGTTCCCGGGTGCGCTGGAAGGAATCGAGGTCGGCGCGGCCGTGGCCGATGCCGTCGACGGTGCCGATGCCGGGTTCGGTGACGCTGGTCAGGCCGTCGGCGAGAGCGGCGTGCGCACCGGCGGCGATGTTGGCGATGACCTCTTCGGTCGCCTCGGGGCGCAGCAGGCGGTCGACGAGGGCAGTCGCGCGTTCCTGCAGCAATCCGGTGGCGCGGCCGTCTTCGTCGCGGATCACGGTGCCGCCGGGAACGTCAGGAACGCCCAGGCGGTCCGGATATCCGGCCAGCGCGAAGGCTTCGGTGCTCGCCACGGCCATGTGCCGCGACGTGTGCGTGAGCCAGACCGGCCGTCCTCCGGCGGCGCGGTGCAGGGCTTCGGCGGTGGGATGTGCGCCGATCTTGTTCTGGTCGTAGCCCGCGCCGGTCACCCAGGCGTCGGCGGGCAGGGTCGCGGCCCGCTCCGCCACCGCGCGGTAGAGCGCGTCGAGCGTCGGAGCGGCCTCGGCGGAGACGTCCAGCTCGCGGATTCGCTTGCCGCGCATGCTCAAGTGGTGGTGCGCGTCGTTGAGACCAGGGACGACCGGTGCGCCGCCGAGGTCGACCACCACGTCCGCGGAGAGACCGCGGACCTCGTCGTCGAATCCGACGATCCGGCCGCCGATCACCCCCAGCGCGGTCGCTTGTGGACGGTCTCCGTCCAGCGTGCTGAATCGTCCATTATGGAATAAAGCATCGAGACGCACGTGGTTCATCCTTGTCGGGTCAGGGTTTTCTCGGATTCGGCGACGGCCGCGGTGCGGCGGGCCAGTGCCAGGACGCAGGTGAGAGTCAGCGCGAGCAGCACGACGTGGTAGATGACAACCGGCCAGATCGCCCCGTGCGTCGAGTTGAGCAGAGCCTGCGCGATGAACGGCGTGGTGCCGCCGAAGATCGTGCTGCACAGCTGGTAGGACAGCGAGATTCCGGTGTAGCGCAAGTGGATCGGGAACCCGCGGGTGAGGAATCCGGCGAGCACCGCGTAGTAGCCGGAGCCGCAGACGGTCGCGACCGCGATGCCGACGAACGCCAGCCCGGGGTTGCCGGACGCGATCAGCAGGTACATCGGCACGGTCACCACGATGTTGCAGGCCAGCGAAACGGCCATGAACCGGGTTTCGCCGACCCGTTCGGCCAGCCGCGCCGCGAGCGGCTGCCAGCAGAACTGCACCACGGACGCGCCGAGCAGCACGTAGAGCATGGTCTGGCGGCCGATACCGAGTTCGTTCGTGGACCAGGCGAGGACGAACGTGTTGCTGAAGTACGCGGCGGCGATGCCCATGATGCTCGCGCCGATGCCGAGCAGCACTGTGCGCCAAGCGGTCCGCAGCACCTCGACCAGCGGCACCTTCGCGACAGCAGCGTTTGCCTTGGCCCGCAGGAACTCCGCCGGTTCCTCGACCTTCAGCCGGATCACCAAGCCCAGCGCGACCAGCACGCCGGACAGCAGGAACGGCACCCGCCAGCCCCAAGTCAGAAACTGCTCGTCCGGCAACGCACCCACAGCCAGAAAGACCACTGTGGACAGAATCGACCCAGCCGGCGAGCCCTGTTGAGCGAACATGGCGAAGTACGAACCCCGCCCAGCAGGCGCGTTCTCCGCAGCGAGCACGACCGCGCCGCCCCACTCCCCGCCGACCGCAACGCCTTGCACGGCGCGAAGTGCGACGAGCAGCAAGGGCGCGGCGATGCCGATTTTGGCGTAGGTCGGCAGCAACCCGACCGCGAAGGTGGCGAAACCCATCAGCAGCAGCGTGACGACCAGCGTGTTCTTGCGCCCGACCCGGTCGCCGAGGTGCCCGAACACGATCCCGCCCAGCGGCCGGGCGAGGAAGCCGACCCAGAACGTCCCGAACGCGGCGAGCACGCCGGTCGCCGGGTTCAGCTCCGGGAAGAACAGCTTGCCGAAGACCAGTGCGGACGCGGTTCCGTACAAGTAGAAGTCGTACCACTCGATCGCCGTCCCGGCGAAGGAGGCGAGCGCGGCCCGGCGGCCGGTGGCGGTTTCGTGGTTCACGGGCTACTCCCTGGCGGCGGTGTTCCCCAGAGTCTTCGTCCCGGAACCTATGCTGTCCAATACCTGTCCGGACCCATTCCGATACCTCGGAGGCATAGGCGTGGAACTGCGCGTAGTGCGTTATTTCCTGGCCGTCGTGCGAGAAGGCTCAGTCACCGCCGCGGCGCGCACGGTCCGGGTCGCGCAACCGTCGCTGTCGCGGCAGCTTCGGGCGCTGGAAACCGAACTCGGGGTGGCGTTGTTCTCGCGGTCGCCCGGTTCGCTGACGCTCAGCGCGGCGGGCACCCGGTTCGTGCCGATCGCCCAGGATCTGGTGCGCCGCGCCGAGGAGGCGGGCGCGGTGATGGCCGCGATCGGCCGCACCGAGGACACTCCGCTGACGCTCGTCGCGCCGCCGAGCACAGTGGACAGTCTGCTGGCGCCGTTCATGGCCACCGGCAAGGCCGGGCCGGTGCTGCGGGACGCGTTCCCGGTCGCGCCGGACCAGGTTTTCGACCGGCTCCTGCACAGCAGCGCCGACCTCGGCATCTCGACGTCCCCGCCGCCCGCGCAGCTGGAAACCGCCGCGCTGGGCCGGGTTCTGGTGTCGGCGCAGGTCCGGCCGGGCCACCGCTGGTACGAGGCGGCGTCCATCCCGCTGGCCGAACTGGCCACCGAACCGCTGCTGGTGATGAACCGCAGCAACGCGGCGCGGCTGGTCGTGGACGAGGCGTTCCACCGCGCCGGGCTCATCCCGTCGGAGCTGAACGAGACCGGCTCACCCAGCGTCGCCCAAGCCCGCGCCGCCGGTCGCGGCGAGGTGTGCCTGGTGACCGACCTCGTCCGGTTCGGCCTGCGCTCCGTCCCGATCGAAACCGCCGACGGGCCGCTGACCGTGCCGCTCTACGCGGGCTGGCGACCGGACCATTACGCCCGGCCGTCGATTCTGGCGCTGGTCGAGGGGTTACGGGAGTTTCGTGGCGCGTTGGGCGAATGAGCCGCACTCGGTGAGAAGTTTTCGTTGGGGCACAACGGGTTTGCTTGGCTATTCTCGGCTGGTGCTTTATGACTACTTCGTCGCGGTGGACGACACCATGGCCGCGCTCGCATTCGACGATCCCGACAATGCCCGTTGCGCGGGCTACGCCGAACTCGCCGTGAAGGGAGCCGATCCGATCACGGATCTGCTGCCCGTCGAGACATCTCTGACTCGCAGGACCACCTCGGAGGTCGAGGCCGACCCTGACCGCGGCCGGGACATCGCGCTCCTCGAAGACGGGGAAGCTGCTGCGGTGCTGTCGCTGGCCAACTCCTTCCGCGACGCACTGGCTGCCGCCGACGACACTGCTCTCCAAGACGCGTCTGCTGCCTTCGCGGAGCAGCACTGGCAAGAAATCAGCGCTGAGCTTCTCGTCCCCTTTCTGAAGGAACTCGCCGCCCTGGCCAAGGGGGCCGCCACAGACGGCCACCGTCTCTACTGCACGATCTGGCTGTAGCGGCTTTTTCGCCCGATCCGGTGACCCGGCGGCCGATCCCGTGCTAAACAGTGCGGCGATGGGAAAACTGACCCGCCGGGCCCGGGCCACGGCCGACTATCTCTTCTTCGTCGGCGCCGGGGAATGGCCGGTCGCCGTGTCCGCGCTCGGGGTCGTGCTCGGTGCGGTCACGATCCTGCCGAGCGCGTTCGGCGTCGCGGTCTCGATCGTCGCCCTCCTGCTCGGCCTGCTGACCCTGGTGCGAGACATCCGCTTGCTGCGGAAACGGTGGGCGGGTTACGAATTCACCGCGATCGTCGCGCCGTTCCCGATCGCGGACACGCCGCCGCCGACCGCCTACCCAGACGCGCAGTACCTGGCGATTCCCGCCCGCGGCACGGCATTGGTCAGCGACGCCATCGACGCGGCGCTCACCGAAACCACCTTCAGCATCACCGTCTCCGAAGATCCGTACCGGCTCCCCGCGAAGCTGAAGGCCACCGCACCGCACGTGCTGCCGTTGCGGGCGCGCGGCCGGTTGCTGTTCAACGGCCCGATCGTCGGCATGCGCGGCGAACCGCTGCCGGTCACCGGAGCCAGGCCGGCGCCGATCGTCCTGCACCGCGCCCGGTTCTTCGACGCGGTCTGCAGCAACGAACTGGCGTCGCTGCGCATCACGAACTCCGCTGACGGCCGCGAATACGACCTGCGCAACGAGGAGTTGACCGACTCGTCCGGCGCCCTGCGCACCCTCGCCGCGAGCACGCTCGCCGATCTCGTCGGAGTGTCCACGATCGCGTTCACTTCGGACGGTCTGCTCGTCGTGGTCCGCCAGTCGGCGCGGAATTCGGCCAGTGGACTGCTGCTCGCCCCGTCCGGAAGCGGCAGCCTCGAACCGCGAGATCTCCTTACCGCGCAAGGAGGAACCCGCCGGACCCTGCACACCGCAGTGTGCGCCGGAATGGAACGCGAACTCTGCGAGGAAGCCGCGGTCCAGCCCAGCGAAGTCTCGTCGACGCGGCTGACCGGCTTCGCCCGCTGGCTCGAACGCGGCGCGAAACCGGAGTTCTTCGGCATCACGCAGCTGTCCGTCGACAGCAGCGAACTCACCAGCCGCCGGGCGAAGGGCGCGGAACGGCTCTACAGCGCCGGAGTCACCGTCCTGGAGATCGATCTGGCCGCGCTAGGCCAAGAGCTGACCGACGGCGTGCCCCTGGCCGAAGCGAGCGCACTGCCGCCGCGACTGCGCGACGACAGCTCTCTCCCGCTGCTGTTGTGCCTGCGCAGCGCCGCGCTGCGGGTCAGTGCTCGTTCTTGATGACGAAGTAGGACCCGCGGATCGTGCCGGCGAGCTTCGACTTCTGCCGCGCGAACTTGAACTTGTCGGCGAGTTCCCCGGGCACGTCCATCCCGTCGGAGAGCTTGAACCCGACGGCCCGCTTGCCGCCCTCCCCCAGGGTGTACATGACGTTGATCGACAGGCCGCTCTCGTAGAAGACGTAAGCCATCCGGATGCCGTCGACCTCGAATTCGCTCGCCTCGAGCGGCCGCGAGGAAATGACGAGATCCCGTTCGTCCTTGAGAATCCCGTGCACCCAGTCGACGATCTCCGGGACCTCGGCCGCGGGCTCGACGGTGAACACGTGGTCGTACTTGTTCTTGAAGTAGCGAGCCTCGTTGGCCCGCAGCCCGGCGAGCGCGTCCGCGACCGGAGAGGACTCCAGGCCGACTGTCGACACGGTGGTGAAATCGACGGTGTAGGACATGATCCGCACTCCCGGGCTGGGTCCGTTGGCAATGTCGGGAGACTACCTCGGGCTCGCGGGCGTTCGCGACTCGTTCCCCGGCGCGGGGCCGGGCAGCGCTGCCTGGCCCCGGTCGGTCAACCGAAGAAGTTGCGAGCCTGGCTGATGCGGCCCTTTTCGAACGTCAGGACGCCGTATCCGGCGGCCACGGGCTCGGTCTCCTTGCCGAGGTACCACGCGTACAGAGCCACGTCGTGGTGCGCGCTGATCACCTGGGTGAGGCCTAGGGCGAGGTCGCCCAGCTTCTCCCGGGCCTGGCCGACCGCGTCGACGATCGCCTCCCGGCCGTCGGCAGTCCAGTCCGGGTCGACGATGTCGGCGTCCTCGGTGAAGATCGCTTCGAGCGTTTTGCGGCGCTGCTCGGCGTCGAAGGTATTCCACGCCTCGAAGTAGTCCTGCACGAGTTCGCTTGCAGTGGTGCTCATTGATGTTTCTCCATTTCTGTGGGTTATTCGGCGGAAGCGCCGACGGCGTCCGGGGCTGTGCGGGTTTGCCGCGGCGGTCGTTTCACCAGGAACGCGAGGAAGCCGCCGGCCACCGAGGCGATACCGGCGACCCACAGCGCGACGCGAAGTCCGCCGACCACCGCGGACGGCTCCGGCACCGCGTGCAGATCGAGGCCCGCGTTGGCGACCGCGACGAGTACCGCGAGGCCGATGGCGCCGCCGATCTGCTGCGAGGTGGTCGCCAACGCGGAGGCGATGCCCTGTTCTCCAGGTGCGACGCCGGAGGCCGCGGAGACGAACATCGCCGGGAAGGTCAGCCCGCCGCCGATGCCCCAGACGACGAGTCCGGCGAGGACAGTCCAGAACGACGCGCCGACGGCCATTCCGACAGCGAGCAAGGCCAGTCCGGCGCCGTTGACGAGCATGCCGGTGAACAGCGTTGTGCGGATGCCCCACCGGCCGAGGAGGATTCCGGTCAGCTTCAGCGACGCCGCCATCGAGATGATCGTCAGCGGCAGGAACGCGAGACCGGCCTGCAAAGCGTTGTACCCCAGCACGTTCTGCAGGTAGGCGGTGAACAGGTAGTACGCCCCGCCCAGGCCGCTTTGGAAGACGAGGATCACTCCCATCGCGACGAGCAGGCTGCGGTTGCCGAACAGTCGCAGCGGGGCCAGCGGGTCGCGAGTGCGCTTCTCCACGACCGCGAACCCGGCCAGCAGCACGGCCCCGCCGAGCAACGCACCGAGGCCCCGCCACGAAACCCAGCCCACTTCCGGCCCGCTGACCAGGCCGAGGACCAGCAGCGACGAGCCGGCGCTGGCCACGATCGCGCCGGTGAGGTCGAATCCGCCGCGCGCAGCGGAACGAACGGGGTCGGCGGCGAGCACCGGACGAGCGGCGAGGGCAGCACCCAAGGCAAGCGGTACCAGCAGGAACAGCACCCACTGCCAGCCCAGCGCGTTGGTGAGCACGCCGCCGAGCAACGCGCCGGCGGCGAGTCCGCCGCTGCCCGCCGCGCCCCACACCGCCAGCGCGCGGTTGCGGGCAGGGCCTTCGGCGAAGCTCGTGCTGATCAACGCGAGCGTCGCCGGGGTGAGCAGCGCCGCGCCAAGCCCCTGGACGGCGCGCGCCGCGTCCAGGAGTCCGGGATTTCCCGCGAAACCCCCGGCGAGGCAGGCGAATCCGAAAATGGCGAGGCCCGCGACGAAGGTGCGTCGGGCCCCGAATCTGTCGACGATCCGGCCGCCGAAGAGCAGGAACCCGCCGAACCCCACGGCGTACGCGCTGACGACCCACTGCAGCGACTGCGCCGTGAAGCCCAGTTCGCGGCCGATGTCGGGCAGCGCGACGTAAACGATGTTGTAGTCCAGCGCGATCACGAACTGGGCGAACGCCAGCAGCGCCAGGGCCAGCCCGGACCGCCGGGCGACTGAGGTCTCCATCGAATGTGTTTCCTCCGAGCCGTTCTACACGGCTATCAATTACTACACGGCGTTCAGTAACAGCACGGCGAATAGTAGCCGAGCGCTGTAGAGTGTCAAGCGTGGAAACTCGGGTGCCCAGCAGGCGGGAACGGCTGCGCGCGGAAGCCAGCCAGGAGATCAAGGCGATCGCGCTGCGGTTGATGACCGAAGGCGGGCCGTCCGCGATCTCGCTGCGGGCGATCGCGCGCGAGATGGGCATGACCGCCGGCGCGCTCTACAGCTACTACGCCACCCGCGACGACCTGGTCAACGCACTGATCGCGGAGATCTACTCGGCGTTGGCGGGCAAGGAGGAAGCCGCCCGCGACGCCGTGCCCGAGGACGATCCGGAGGGCCGGGTGCTCGCCGTCGGGGAAGCCTTCCGGGACTGGGCGGTCAGCCGTCCCGAGGAGTTCCAGCTCATCTACGGCGACCCGCTGCCCGGCTACCAGGCCCCCGAAGGCGGCGCGGCGGCGGACGCGGAACACCGGGCGTGCGCGGTGCTCACCGGACTCGTCGCCGACGCCTGGCCCCACGCGAGCAAACGCCTGTCCGACGACGGCTACGCCTGGGCGGATTTCGACCCCGGTTTCGCCGCGGTGATCCGGGGAGAATTCCCCGACCTGCCGCCCGCCGCGGTCGCACTGGCGATGCGGGTCTGGGGGCGGATGCACGGGCTGGTGGCGCTGGAGGTGTACGGGCATCTGCGGCCGCAGGTGCTCGACCCGGGGCGGCTGTACCGGGCCGAACTGCTGGACCTGACGAAGACTCTGGGAATCACCCCCGCCGACCGGGCCCGGTGAACGTGGTTTTCCTGCTGGTCCACGGCGGACTGTGGGAAGACATGGACGCCGACCGGTTCTGGACGCGGCCGGGGATCACCGGTGGCCTCCGCCGGGACGGCAATGGGCCTTGATCGCCTCCGGGATCCGCCGCACTTGCCAGCCGAAGCCGGGCATGTCGCCGCTTTCTGCCGGACCAGCCCATCGCTGTCGTCGCCAGTTCGAGTGGGAGCTCCGGCCCCGCAGCCGTGCGTCTCGCGCTGGGCTTCCGCGGCGAATCGACCGGCGCTGATGCAGGCCTAGCCCGTCACCTCCGGACACGCCGATGCCGAACTGGCCGCGCTCGGCGTGCTCCCCTGCCCCGGACGATCCGTTCCGTCAGCGCCGCACCGTCGATCCCCCCGGCGGCTCGTGCCCGGAGCCGCCCAGTCCGGGCTTCGCGTCCCATGTGGACGGTCTGCTCGCCTCGATCGCCGGGTTCGCCGGCCGCTGAACCCCGATTTCCCCCGCGGACGCCCGGTGAGGGAATTTCGTGCAAGGCCTACGGTGGCTTGGTGCGCAACCACCTGATCGACCTGGCCGTCGCGCTCGCCGTGCTCGGCCTGACGCTGGCCGGCGAGCTGCCGGACGCGAGCCGGCCGTGGTTCTGGCCGGTCGCGGTCGCGGGCATGTTCGCGGCGGTGCTGCTGCGCCGCCGGTTCCCGTTGAGCGCGATGCTGGTGTCGGTCGGCGTCGCGCTCGCCACGCCGCCGTTCTGGGGTACGTCCGTCACCCTCTACACGGTCGCTTCGCTGCGCGGGCTCCGCTGGCCGACCGCGGTCGCGGTGCTGGCGGAGATCGGGCTGATGGCGTCGTTTTCCCGGACGTCAACGCCGCAGGACTGGAAGACGTTCGGACTCGCCCTCGTGCTGATGGTCGGGGTCCCGACGCTGGCCGGACTGTGGATGCACCAGCGCGCGGCCTTGCTCGCCGCCCTGCGCGACCGCGCGGAACAGGCCGAACGCGAGCGTGACCTGCTCGGCGAGCGGGCCGTCACAGCGGAGCGGCGGCGGATCGCGCGCGAGATGCACGACGTCGTCGCGCATCGGGTCAGCATTGTCGCGCTGCAGGCGGGCGCGCTTTCCGTGCGGGCCAAGGACGACGAGACCGTGCAGCTCGCCGAGATCATCCGTGAATCGAGTTCCGCCGCGCTCAACGAATTGCGCGACATCCTGCAGGTGCTCCGCGACGACGGTCCGGAACCGCGCTCGCTGCCGGACCCGACGCTGGCCGGAGTCCGCCAGCTCGCCGACGACCTCGCCGCCGCCGGTGCGCGGGTCCGCGCTGACCTGCCGGACCCGATGCCGGATGTGCCCGATCAGATCGGGCGCGCGGCGTACCGGATCGTGCAGGAAGCGCTCACCAACGCCGCGAAACACGCCCCGGGAACGACAATCGACGTGCGACTGTCCGCTTCCGACGATGACCTGGTGGTCGAAGTGGCCAATCCGCTCGCCGATTCGGCCGGGCTGCCCGGTGCGGGCTACGGCGTGATCGGCATGCGCGAACGCGTCACGCTGACCGGCGGAACGCTCCGCGTCGGTCCGGACGGCGCGGGCAGCTACCGGGTGCGGGCCGCGTTCCCGCTGCGAGCGGAGGAAAAGTGCTGAAAATCCTGCTGATCGACGACGAGGTGCTCGTGCGCAGCGGCATCCGGATGATCCTGGAGTCCGATCCGGGGATCGAGGTGGTCGCGGAGGCCGGCGACGGTCGCGGAGTGCTCGGGCTGGTCCGCGAGCACCGGCCGGACCTCGTGCTCACCGACGTGCAGATGCCCGAGGTCGACGGCCTGGAGGTGACCCGGCTGGTGACCGCCGAACCGGACGCGCCCGCGGTGGTCGTGCTGACGACGTTCGACCTGGACGAGTACGTGCACGAGGCGCTTCGCCACGGTGCCACGGGTTTCCTCCTCAAGGACACGCCGCCGCGCGAGCTGGTCAAGGCGATGCACGTGGTGGGCAGCGGCGAGGCGATGCTGTCGCCGTCGATCACCCGTCGGCTGCTGACGCACTTCGCCACCGCCGCCACCCCGACGCCCGCCCGCGCCCGGCTCGAACCGCTGACACCGAGGGAACGCGAGGTCGCCGTGGCCGTCGCGCAGGGTTCGAGCAACGCCGAGATCGCCCGCGGGCTCGGGCTCAGCGAGGCGACCGTGAAGGTCCACTTGGGACGGATCATGACCAAGACCGAGGCGGCGAACCGCACCCAGGTCGCGATTCTCGTGCACGATGCCGGGCTCGCCTGAATCGTTATCCCGCAACGGGTTGCCAGGTTCTATGCTCAACGCCGGGTCGGGGGGCCATTTCCGAGGGGACCCCATGCTGCCGCCAAAACCGACCGGACCGAGCTACGAAGACGCGCCACCGCCGCCGATGCAACCGCGCGGCGCCAACGGCTTCGCGATCGCGTCGCTGGTCCTCGCCATCCCGGCGTTCAGCCTGCCGCTGAGCATCGCGTTCGGGATCATCGCGCTCCGCCAGATCCGCGTGTTCGGCAGCCCGGGCCGCGGGCTCGCGATCGCCGGGCTGTCGATCAGCGGCGCATGGCTGGCGGTGCTCCTGATCGGGCTCGCGGTCGCCAGTCCGTCAGCGGACCCGTTGTTCCAGGCCAGCCCCGGCGACTGCTTCCGCTCAGGCACCAAGGCCAGTCCTGTCTCATGCGAGGACGCGCACGACATCGAGGTGTTCCGCCTGGCACCCGGCGGCGATTCGCTCCGCAGCGCCTGCGCGGCCGAAGCCAAGGAGTACTTCGCCAGCAGTGTCCCGCCGGACTACGTTCACGTGAGCGCACGGCAGCCGTCCACATCGGACTCACCCGATCAACACGCGGTGTGCACGCTCGAGACCGACTTCCCCACCACCGGCCGGGTCGTGCACTGACCGGTCAGGGCGCGCCCGGCGGCACGAACGGCAATCCGCCCGGAGCGCCCGCCTCCGCCAGTGCCATGAGCATCCCAGTGTCTACTTCGGACTGAATCGCGTCGGCCAACCGGTCCAGCATGTCCTCGCGCAAGTCCGCGAACCCCGGTGCCCCTTCAGCGGCCTGCCATTCGATGCCCGCCTGCGCCGCCGCTTCGGCAAGCCAAGCGCGGCGGAACCCGTCGTTCTCCAACGCGCCATGCCATGTCGTGCCCCACACCGAACCGACGCGATAACCGTCCAGAAACGACTCCGCGTCCGCCGGTGCGGCGCTGCCATGGTGGATCTCGTACGCGTCGACCTGATGTCCGCGCCATTCGCCGGTCGGACGGCCGAGCACCTTCTCCCCCGCGAACGTCACGCGCGTCGGCAGCAGCCCCAGCCCTTCGACGAGACCGGCACCCGATTCGACATCGTCCTCAATGGACTCCGCGAGCATCTGGTACCCGCCGCAGATCCCCAGCACCGGAAGCCCCGCCTTGGCCCGCGCGGTCACCGCGTCCGCCAAACCTCGCTCACGCAACCAGTTCAGATCGTCCACAGTGGCCCGAGAGCCCGGCAACACAACCAGATCCGCTGCGGCAACGATGTCCGGATCGGCGGTGAGGCTCACCGTGACGCCCGGCTCGGCCGCGAGCGCGTCCACGTCGGTGGCATTGGAAGCCCTAGGGAACCGGACCACTGCCACCCGCAACCCGCGTTGCGCGGCTTCGTGCCGCCATCCGGCTGCCGCCAGGGCGTCCTCGGAGTCGATCCACACGCGGTCCAGCCACGGCAGCACACCCAGCACCGGCCGTCCGGTGACCTTCTCCAGGCTGTTCAACCCCGGCTGCAGCAATCCGACGTCGCCGCGGAATTTGTTGACCAGCCAGCCCGCCACCAAGGCCTGGTCCTCGGCCGACAGCAACGCGAGCGTCCCGAACATCGCGGCGAGCACCCCGCCGCGATCGATGTCGCCGACCACCAGCACCGGCAGGGAAAACCGCCGCGCGAGGCCCATGTTGACGTAGTCGCCGGAGCGCAGGTTGATCTCCGCCGGACTGCCCGCTCCTTCGCAGACGACGAGGTCGAACCGTTGCCGCAACTGGGCGAACGCGTCGAAGGCGATCTCCGCGAGACCAGCGCGTCCGGTGGCGTACTCCCCGGCTTCGAGGGTGCCGTACGGCTTGCCGAGCGCGATGACGTGACTGCGCCGGTCGCTGCCGGGCTTGAGCAGCACGGGGTTCATCGCCGCTTCCGGCTCCACCCGCGCGGCCCGCGCCTGCAGCCACTGCGCGCGGCCGATCTCCGCGCCGTCCGCGCACACCATGGAGTTGTTCGACATGTTCTGCGCCTTGAACGGGGCGACCCGCACCCCGCGCCGCGCGAACCACCGGCAGAGTCCGGCGGTGACCAGGCTTTTCCCGGCGTCGGAGGTCGTCCCGGCGATCAGCAGCCCGCTCATTTCGCCACCGTAATCCTTGCGCTCCGCAACCCGCTCATCGCGATCCCGGCCGAGACAGCCAGCGCCGCCGCCCCCACCAGCCGCGACAACCGCACGGCTCCGCGCAAATCGCGCGCCCCCGGCGGACGTCCGTCACCCAGCGTGCCCCGGCGCTCGACCTCGCCGTGATACGTATTCGTGCCGCCGAGCCGGATGTCCAGCGCCCCCGCGAACGCGGCCTCGACCTGTCCCGCGTTCGGACTCGGATGCGCGCTCCCGTCCCGTCGCCAAGCACGCCAAGCCGACCGCGCGTGCCCACCGGCCAACGGCGCGGTCAGCACCGTCAGCACCGCGCCGACGCGCGCCGGCACCAGATTGATCCAGTCGTCGGCACGCGCGGCGAACCAGCCGAAGTTGCGATGCCGCGGCGAGCGGTAGCCGACCATCGCGTCGAGCGTGTTCACCGCGCGGTACCCGAGCAGGCCCGGCACGCCCGCGACCGCACCCCACAGCAGGGGCGCGACGACCGCGTCCGAGGTGTTCTCGGCGATCGATTCGGTGGCCGCGCGGGTCAGCTCGGCGGCGTCGAGGCCGGTGGCGTCGCGCGCGCAGAGGTGGCTGAGCCGCTGCCGAGCGGCGGGCAATTCACCCGATTCGAGTAATCGCGCCATTTCGTGCCCCTCCGCGGCGAGCCCGCGACCGCCGAGGACGACCCACGTCGCCGCAGCAGTCAGGACAAATCGGACACCAGGCCGGTCCCGCGCGGCTCTCTCGGCAAGAAATCCCAGCCCGGCGACCGACCCCGCGCAGACCGCCGCGTAGCCCGCGCCACGCGGCTTGGAATCGGCCCACCACCAGCGTTCCAGCTGGCCAGCGGCGGTGCCGAAGAGCGCGACCGGATGGCCCCGGCGCGGGTCGCCGAACCACGCGTCGGCGGCGTATCCGGCAACGATCCCGGCCGCGGCGGCGGCTTGTCGGAGTGGCACGTGGCGAACCGTAGCGCTAGGGAGAGAATGCCGGGTATGACCAAGCTGACGCACCGGCTCGCCGGGTCTCTCGAAACCCTGGCGCAGGCCCTCCGCCGGTACGGACGCGACGACGGCAAGGTGCTCGTTCTCGGCGGGGTTCGCTCGGGCAAGTCGAGGCACGCGGAGCGGCTCGTCGCGCACCACCCCCACCTCGTGTACGTCGCTCCCGGGCTGCCCCCGTCGGCGGAGGACCCGGAATGGGCCGCCCGCGTCGAGGCGCACCGGGCCCGCCGCCCGCGCCACTGGACGACGATCGAGACCACCGATCTGGCGACCGTGCTGCGCAACGCGACCAGCCCGTTGCTGATCGACTGTCTCGGCACCTGGCTGTCGCGGGTGCTCGACGAGGTCGGCGCGTGGACGGGCACAACGGGCTGGGAGCGCAGACTGGACGACCGGCTCGAGGATTTTCTCGCCGCGTGGAGCCAGGCGCGGGTGCCGATCGTCGCGGTCAGCAACGAGGTCGGCAGCGGTGTGGTGCCCGCAACGGTGTCCGGGCGGCTTTTCCGTGATGTGCTGGGCGCACTCAACAACCGGGTGTCCGCCGACAGCGACCGCGTTTCGCTCATCGTCGCCGGGCGGGCGCTCGACCTTCCGTGAGGAGCTAGCCGTGCCGCGTTTCGCCATCCCCGTCCCGGACGCCGCCGCCCGCGCCACCGCCCTGGAGCGGCTGGACGGCCTGGTCAAACCGGTCGGCTCCCTCGGCAGGCTGGAAGAACTCGCGGCCTGGCTGAGCGCCGCGCACGGCGCGGTCCCGCCGCGCCCGCTGGACGACGTCCGCGTGGTCGTCTTCGCCGGCGACCACGGGGTGTCGGCGCAGTCGGCGTACCCGCGCGAGGTGACGGCGGCGATGGTGCGCGTCTTCCTGGCCGGGCGGAGCGGGGTAACAGTGCTCGCGGCACAGGTCGGGGCAAAGGTGCGGGTAGCCGACATCGCCGTGGACTGGGATGCTTCGGACGTCCCCGCAGAGGTCACCGCCCACAAGATCCGCCGCGGTTCGGGCGCTATCGACGTCGAAGACGCTTTGGCCCCCGGCGAGGCTCTTGCGGCTTTCGAGGCGGGTCGCGCCATCGCTGCTTCGGAGTCCACTGCGGACGTTCTCATTCCTGGCGACATGGGCATCGGCAACACCACTGTCTGTGCTGCGGTGGTGGCGTCGGTTTTGGGCCTGCCCGCTGCCGAAGTGGTCGGGACCGGGACTGGTGTGTCCGGGGAGGCTTTGGAGCGCAAGACTTCGGTCGTTGCCGCTGCTCTTGCGCGCCGTTCCGTGACCGATGCTTTCGACCGCCTGACCGCTCTGGGCAGCGCCTGTCTCGCCGCGACGGCCGGGTTCCTGGTGGAAGCGGCGGTTCGGGGGATCCCGGTGGTGCTGGACGGAATCTTCTCCGCGACGGCCGCGTTGGTGGCCCGGGACATCGCACCGGGTGCGGAGCAGTGGTGGCTGGCGGGGCACCGTTCGACTGAGCCCGCGCAAGCGTTTGCTTTGAAGGCTTTGGGGTTGACGCCGATCCTGGATCTGGGCCTGCGGCTCGGGGAAGGCAGCGGGGCGGTGCAGGCGGTGCCGACGCTGCGGGCGGCGCGCGCGGTGATCGCGGAGATGGGTTTGCTGGCGGACCTCGGGTGACGGTTTTGGTCGGAGGGCGAGGCTTGTTCGGCGGGCGAGGCTTGCTCGGCTCGGAGTCGGGCTCGAGGTCGGGGTCGGGCTCGAGGTCGGGCTCGGGATCGAGGTCGGGATCGAGGTCGGGATCGAGGTCGGGATCGGGATCGTGGCGCTGGCCTGCGGTTCGGCGCGGGGGCTGGTTCGGAGTTCGGGTGGCGGATCGACTCGAAGTTCGCTTCGCCGGGAACCGCCCCAATGTGGCGTTGGGTGCATCCCACGCACCCAACGCGGCATTCGGTGCATCGGGTGCACCCAATGCGGCATTCGGTGCATCCCACGCACCCAACGCGGCATTCGGTGCGC